>CAYFTY010000442.1:0-4549 GCA_964346045.1 uncultured Bradymonadales bacterium
ACCATCAGGCGCGTATTCGAACTCGCCTTTCGATCAAATCGTACCTGATACCCGACCTCCTGCCCCAGAGCGACATTCCGCTCACTGGCGATCCGCCGTGCAACGGTGCGAGCGGCGAGCCGCCTGGGTTCGAGCAAGAGCAGCTCTCCTTCGACCAGACCGGCATCGAGCACCGCTGAAGGAACGCGAGTCGTCTTTCCGGCGCCAGGCGGAGCCTGAATGACGACACTGCCCGATTCGTTGAGTCGCTCGACGATTTCGTCGAGCACTTCATCAATCGGTAATGGAACCAGCTCGCGAGTCACCCGGAAACGTCCTCGCCATCCATGTGCAAGGTTTCGAGCGTCGTCAGATAGAGGCCAAAATCTTCGACCTTGTAGCCTGCACTCTCGATGCGACGACGAGCCTCACCGATATGTTCGACCGTCAGCGCGTTGTTCAACGCGTCTTTCTGGTCGTGCATCTCCCACCAGAGATAGTCAGGCAATAACTCGAGCACCTCGTCGAGATGCTCGCGCACGAACGACATCCCCCACTTACGTGTCGACCGGTAGGGATTATACCCGGGGAACTCCATCTTGACCCGTGCATGCGAAATTCTGCGCCCGAGGTGATAGAAGGCGCGGTCGAAACTGTAGGGCGACTGACGCTGCTCGAATGGACCCCAATCCGATGCTGTCATCGTCAGGTCGAGACGATGCGTTCTCTGCGCAAAATCGCGAAGTACACGGAAGCGTCCCCCCGCGACACTCGATTCACCATCGACTTCGAATTGAGGGATCAGGCTGTCGAGCACCACGCGCGGTGCATAGGCCGGAAAGCTCTCATTCGGAAAACGATTTCGCAGGTCGCGGTGGTACTCACGCAGAAAAAGCCGGTAGTCGAAGTCATCGAACTGAATGCCGATCACCAGACTCGTCTCAACCACGTGATGCGCGCCTCCGGGAGCCATTTTATTTCGCCCTTTTGCTGGCTATGTCTCGAATCGCGTCGATATCGGGAATGACAATGCCGTTGGGCGACGTCTCGATGAGATTCTCTTTCTGAAAGGTGTCGTATAGGGCGCGACTGTGTGAAGGCGCAATGCCCGCAAGTGAGGCGAGGTGTCGAGGTTTGAGCTTCACCTCGACGAGCTCGCTCGTCCCCTGCTCTGCGAGATGCTGGAGGACGTACGCCATGCGGGCCGACGCCGGGCGATAGAGCAATTCACCGACTGGTATCGAGAGTTGAACCCGCGGTCGGAGACCTGCGCGGGTCTCGTAATTCCCAAGTTCCTCGGCGACTTCATTCTCGAAATCCAAGCGCTGGATATTGCAGACGAGGGTATCGTCATACGCCTGCAGCCGAACGTCTCCGGGTGAGTCGGTGGTAAACCCGAATAGATCGCCCCCTTTCAGTCTCAGCGTCTTGCGATGGTGGCCATCTGCGATATCGACGCTACCCGAGAGCAGAAGCGTGAGCTCGTCTGGATTGCGGCGGGCGATCTCGGCGCGATGCCCCCACCGCATGAGCTTTCCGAGTTCACGTAGTTTCTCGAGTCGAGAGTCGTGAACCCGAGAATCGAGCCCGAGGCCGAGCAAATACCAGAGGGCCTCGTCGGATGTGATAATACTGGACACGACACCACTATATCGTGACTCGGGCGCTACGACTACCGACTCAGGACTTCAACGAGGCGCTCCTCGAGAGAAGCTCGTCTTTGAGCTCGACGTGTTTTTTGATGACGTGCGCCATCGCCGTGAGACGACGCTGATGGTCAGGATCAGAGCTCACTCCGCCGTCGGTCGACAAGGCTGCGCTGAGCTTACGCGAAGCCGACGAGAGGAGAGAGGTAGCGCGCTGATGATCCGGTGCTGCAGTCGGGTCGGGTGAGGGTGGACCGGCCAGCTGAACCGCATCGGTTTGGACGTCCGCGAATGCGTCGAGCCGGCCAAGCAATCCGCTGACGAGTGGTGCCACGTCTTTGTCCGAGACGAGCTCGCTCACCCGGGGCGACATCGAATGCCGCAATTCGCCGACTCGCTCGGTCGCTTCGTCACTCCAGAGTTCTGCTGAGGGTCCGGCTCCCCATTGATCGATCTTGCTCATGAATTCTCCTTTTGCCAGAGGCGCATCGCAATCTCATCCATCTCGTTGCTCGCTTTGCGCCGAGCGATGATGGCCTCTTCCTGCTGCCAATTTTCGTGGTGCTTTTCGACCGCAAGAAGCTCTTTCTGGGCATGCTCGAGCGCGGCCCGAGCCTTTTCGACCGTCCTGCGTTGGCGAGCCACATTTTGCATGGCGTCATCGACGCGTTCGCGAGCCGAAGCCTCTTCGATGTCGAGCCCCCGGACGTACTCGTCGTGCATGCCCATCTGAGCGATCGACATGCCATCGGACATCGCCGCGTCGGCCTCTTCACGTGCGGATTTCTTACGCCCGCGGATGTCTTCGAGCTCGGCCGTCCGCTTCTTCACGGTCTGCTGTCGCCGCTCGAGTTCGGCCATCTCTCGGGCGAGGGCTCGCTCGGCTTCATCGCGCTCTCGCTCACGAATATCGAGGAGTGCCTCGAGTGGGTATTCCTCGCTCATATCCTCACCCCACGATATCCAGCATTCGGTCAACGGTCTCTTCGAGCTCGCTATACTCTTGGAGCCCCTGCTTGAGAATCGCCTCCATCTCTTCGATCACGTCGATGGCGAAGTCGACATTTTCATCGGTTCCGTATTCGTAGGCGCCCAGGCTGATGAGGTCGCGCCTGGACTCGTAATGCGCGAGAACCTCTCGAAATCGCGAAGCGGCTTCGCTGTGCTCTTTGGTGACGACGTCATTCATCACGCGCGAGAGTGAGGGGAGCACATCGATCGCCGGCCAGTGGCTGCGACTGGCGAGTTTGCGGTTCAAGATGATATGCCCGTCGAGGATACCTCGTACTTCGTCGGCGATCGGCTCCTCCATATCACCACCGGCGACCAGAACCGTGTAGAGGGCCGAAATCGAGCCGCGCTCCGAATTCCCTGCCCTCTCGAGAAGCTTTGGAAGCATACTGAAAACGCTCGGCGGATAACCTTGCCTTGCCGGCGGCTCGCCCGCCGCGAGGCCGACCTCACGCTGAGCCCGCGCAAATCTGGTCACCGAGTCCATCATCATCAAAACGCTCTGTCCCTGATCGCGAAACCACTCGGCGATCGCGGTCGCCACAAAGGCCGATTTCAGTCTCACGAGGCTGGGCGCATCGCTCGTTGCACAGATCACCACCGACCGCTGCAGGCCTTCCTCTCCCAAAACCTCCTCGAGGAAATCGCGAACCTCTCGCCCGCGCTCGCCGATGAGGCACATGACGTTGACGTCGGCTTCCGAGCCGCAGGCGATCTGCCCCATCAACGTGGACTTACCGACTCCAGAACCTGCGAAAAGCCCGACGCGCTGGCCTTCACCCACCGTGAGCAAGCCATCGATTGCGCGGATTCCGGTCGCAAGTGGCCTCGTCACGCGCTCTCGTCTGAGTGGATGCGGTGGCTCGCGGTCGATGGACCAGGGTTCGAACCCGGGGCCTTCGAGCGGCGGCCCTGAATCGATCGGGCGACCGAGTCCGTCGAGGACGCGGCCGCGCAAGCCCTCGCCTGCCTTGATCTCAAAGGGCTTACCGGTGGTGCGAACCTCACAATTCGCACCGATCCCCTCAACCCCACCGAGCGGCATCAGTACAGCTAACTCATTTTTGAATCCGACGATCTCGGCATGACGCATCGTCCCGTCATGGGAGAGGATCTCAACGACGTGTCCGACGGCCGCATCTGGCACCGTAGCGCGCACCACGAGGCCCGTTACCTCTTTGACCCGTCCACGAAACGAAACTGTTTTGGCGTCGTCGAGGCGGTCGAGATAACGCCCGAGTACCGAATCTCTCTCGCTCATGAGTCTTCTCCAACGATTGCGCGTCGCATGGCCTCGAGTTGGATGTCGAGTTGGGCATCAATCTGCCCGGCTTCAGTCTCAATCACGCACCCGCCACGTCTCACATCGTCACGGGCCTCGAAGTAGAGCCGCGCCCCCGACACGACCGCTTGCAGACGGCCGAACGCATTCTCGACATAACCGAGGTCTTCGGGATGCACGTAGATCAGAACGCTGGAGCGCTCGCGGGCGTGCTCGAGCGATTTTGCGACGACGTCCACCACGGCCTCGGGCTCCATTTCGATCGCCCGTCCAAGTACTCGTTCAGCCACTTTGAAGGCCAATTCGAGCATGTCCTTTTCGGCGTCTTCTTGCAGCCGCGCTGCCTCCGAGCGAACTTTTGCGAGCTCGACGACGACTTCTTCATAGCCGGCCACGCGCCCCTCACGGCGCGCATCCTCGCGGATGCTCTCGGCTTCGACACGAGCGTTCTCGAGGATCTCTTCGGCACCGGCCTGAGCTGCGACGAGCGCGTCTCGGACGTGGACGAGAGTCTGCGTATCCTGGGCTTTCAAAAGAAACGGAGGCGATTCGAAGAGAGCCTTGATTTCGACGCCCGTGTCGGCAGGAAGCCGGAAGATATCCGCAAAAATCGGCGTGTCGTGTTCTTCAC
>CAYFTY010000443.1:0-4531 GCA_964346045.1 uncultured Bradymonadales bacterium
CCGCCCTCTCGAGCGGTGCCGGGCTCGTAGTCGTCGGGACCGACGAAGCTTCGGCCCCCTATGTGGCCCCGGCTGTGAACGAGGCGATGTCCGAGGTGCTGATCGGAGGAGCCGACGATGCATCGATCGAAACGTGGACCCAGGACTGGGCCGATGTCGTTGCGATTGGGCCAGGCCTCGGTACCAATGACGACGCGCGACGAGTGCTCGAAAAGGCGCTTCGAGCCGACCGACTCGTCATCGATGCCGATGCACTGAATATCATCGCCAATCACGGTCTCACGGTCGAAGATGCGGTGCTCACGCCCCACCCCGGCGAAGCCGCCCGTCTGCTTGAGATTCCGATCGCCGAGGTCATGGAGGACACGCTCGCATCGGCACGTCGCCTCGCAGTTGCCTACGGTTCTGTCGTCTGTCTCAAAACCGCAGCAACGGTCGTTGCTTGTCCAGACGGGCGGCTCGCGATCAACCTCACCGGCAACCCCGGCATGGCCTCGGGCGGCATGGGCGATGCGCTGACCGGTATTCTTGCGGCGACGCTGGCCGAGATTGATGACCCCTTTGACGCTGCCTGTCTCGCGGTCTGTGTACACGGCCAGGCAGGCGACGTCGCAGCGCGCGAGACCGGAGTGCGCGCGCTGACCGTATCGCATCTACTCGCGTCTCTTCCGGCCGTATGGCGTGACCTGGAGCACGCATGAAACGCTGGTTTCTCGCGGGTGCTCTGGCCCTGATCGCGCTCGGTTGCATCCCCGAGCCCTCGGATCCCGTCGCACTCGGAGACCTGTGCATCCCGGCGACAGACGGGTGTCCACAGGCCGCGATCCTCTCCCGAGATGCCGTAGGTCGTAACCAGCTCGATTACTCGATCACGAATCAGTCCGCGCAACAAGCCGCGGTTCGCGTCGTAGCTCGCGTGCCGCAGCGCGACGTTGACGCAGGCGCAGATGCCGGGGAAACCGAGAGCGACCCCGTCATCGTCGAGCGATCTCACGTCATCCCCGCTCAGGGCTCGGTCGGCAGCCGATGGACCCCGCAGGATCTAGGCACGCGCGAGTCCTTTGAAGTCGCCCTACTCTGCGTGGGTTGCGACGTTCGCGCTTCGTATGTGCTCACGTCGGTGCCGCTCGAATGCGTCGAGGACGACGACTGCTCGGGCGGGTGGTTTTGCGACACCAGCATTCCGGGAAGATGCGTCGAATGCCTCTCGAATGCCGATTGTAGCGTCGACCAGCGCTGTGACGTGGACCGCGGCCGATGTACGCCTCCAGAATCGAGCGGATGTTCGACGAGCGGTACGACTCGAGGCGCGATTGTCGTCTTGCTCCTCGTGCTGGGGCTCGTCGGGCTGCGCCGCAGACTGGGAATCGTACTCTTCGTTGCGTGCCTGAGCGTCGCGATTCCGTCTCAAAGCCGCGCCGAAGCACCGGTCGCAAGCATCGCAGTCGGTGGGGGCGCCCACAGCCTCATCGGAACGCTCGGCGAGAACTCGGACGCTGGAGTCGCCATCACGGTCGCCCAGGAACTTCGCTGGCGATATTTCGGGGCGAGCGTGAGACTCGGCACCGCATTTTACCTCACCGAGCAGCCAGCCCCGCCTTTTTCACAGGGGCTGCGCACCTACATGGTCGCCGTTGGACCGAGAGCCTACATCCCCATCGGCGATTTCGAGGTGGTTCTGGGCGGCGACTACTCTCGCTTTGGCCTCTCATCGAATAGTCTGGTGCAAACGACCGGCGTCAACACTCAGTTCAATTCATCAGTCGCCGTCGTCGGCGGTCGCTTTCGTTGGTCGGGCCTCGAAGTCCGACTCGAGGGAGGCTGGCAACCGATATTTGGGCTCGAAGGCTCGGTCCTGTCCCTCGATCTGGCGTTTGCGCTGGCCACGGGTCTCTGAGTTCTTTCGCACGACGATCTCGGGTTGAAGTTGGCGAAGCTTCGCCCGACAATGCGGCCTCGTTTGCTCTCTATCGAGGATTTGACGTGGCTGAAGCTCCAACGACCAACGGCAATGGTAAAAGCGCACGTACGGGCATGGACCCGAACGTTCTGCAACAATCCGTTCTCGACCATCTGCTCTACACCTGTGCCAAAGATCTCAAGCACGCCACCTTTCATGACGTCTTTCAGGCCATGGCGCTTGCGACGCGCGACCGACTCGTCGAGCGATGGCTGGCGACCGAAAACACCTACGAGAAAGCCGAGGTCAAGCGTTGCTACTACCTCTCGGCCGAGTTCCTGCTCGGGCGGGCGCTCTCTCAGAACCTCATCAATCTGGGGCTCTACGAACACGCCAGAGAGACGCTGGCCGAGTACGACATCGATCTGTCCCGGGTGCTCGAAGAAGAACTCGACCCCGGGCTCGGAAATGGCGGCCTCGGAAGGCTCGCCGCTTGCTTCATGGACTCGCTGGCGACCCTCGAATTGCCGGCATATGGCTATGGCATCCGATACGAATACGGCATCTTCGATCAGAAGATCAGCGATGGATGGCAGGTCGAACGTGGCGATGACTGGCTTCGGCGCGGAAACCCATGGGAAATTCCTCGAATCGAGTATCGAGTGCCGGTCCAATTTTACGGTCGCGTTCAAGAGCGCTACGACGAAGAAGGAAACCTCGTCACGCAATGGGTCGATACCCAGGAAGTGCTCGGCGTACCGTACGACCTTCCGATCCTCGGATACGGCAATCACACGGTGAACACTCTGAGGCTCTGGTCTGCCAAGGCGTCAAAATCCTTTAACTTCAGCGTTTTCAACGATGGCGATTATCGACGTGCGGTCGAGGATAAGACGCAGACCGAGACGATTTCGAAGGTCCTCTACCCCAACGACCAGAGTGAAGAAGGAAAAGAGCTACGCCTCAAGCAGCAATACTTCTTCGTCTGTTGTTCGGTCGCTGATATCATCCGGCGCTACAAAGTGCGCCACGACGATTTTGAGGCCTTCCCCGAAGAAGTCGCCATTCAGCTCAACGATACCCATCCAGCGGTCACCGTTGCCGAGCTGATGCGCGTGCTCGTCGATCTCGAACACATTCCGTGGGACCGCGCCTGGGACATCACGCAGCGCACCGTCGGCTACACCAATCACACTCTTCTGCCCGAAGCGCTCGAAAAGTGGCCGGTCTACATGTTCGAGCGGCTTCTGCCGCGGCACCTGCAGATCATTTACGAAATCAACCGACGCTTCTTGCTCGATGTCCACGTGCGCTGGCCGAACGACGAAGAACGCAAGCGACGCATGTCGATCATCGACGAAAGTGGCACCAAGAAGATCAACATGGCGCATCTTGCGGTCGTCGGCTCACATAGCGTAAATGGCGTCGCTGAGTTGCATTCCCAGCTCATCAAGACACAGCTACTGCCGGATTTCCACGAGTTCTTCCCCGAGAAATTCAACAACAAGACCAACGGGGTGACGCCGCGACGATGGCTCAGGCAATGCAATGGACCGCTCGCTCATGCCATCACCGAGCGCATCGGCGATGAATGGGTGGCAGACTTCAGCAAGATCAGCGAACTTCTCGACTACGTCGATGACGAAGATCTGCGCTCGGATGTACGTGATATCAAGCGTCAGAATAAAGCGCGGCTCGGCGAGATCATCGAAGAGCGTCACGGATTCGCTCCCGACCTCGACTCGATCTTCGATGTGCAGGTCAAACGCCTCCACGAGTACAAACGGCAGCTTTTGAATTGTCTTCACATCGTGGCGCTCTATCAGGCGATCAAGGACAACCCGGATCTCGATGTGGTCCCCCGAACCTTTATCTTTGGCGGAAAGGCCGCGCCTGGCTACGCGATGGCCAAATTGCATATCAAACTCATCAACGACGTCGCCGAGATCATAAATCACGATCCGGCAGTGGACGGTCGCATCCGCGTCTGTTTTCTCGCAAATTATAATGTCTCTCTGGCCGAGATCATCATTCCCGGGGCCGACATCTCCGAGCAGATCTCAGTGGCGGGCAAAGAGGCGAGCGGAACGGGCAACATGAAATTCGCGATGAATGGAGCCTTGACGCTCGGCACGCTCGACGGTGCCAATATCGAGATTCGCGAAGAGGTGGGCGCTGAGAATTTCTTCCTCTTCGGCATGGACGCAGGAGAAGTCAAAGCTCTTCGCGTCCGCGGCTACGATCCGATGCATTACATCGAGAAGTCAGAGAAGCTTCGGCGCGCCATCGATCTCATTGCGAGTGGTTTCTTCTCGCCAGACGATCCGACCAGATTCCATCCGGTGGCCGCAGACCTGCGCACCAACGACACGTATATGCTCTGCGCAGACTTTGATGATTACGTACGTGCTCAGCAAGACGTAGCCACGACCTATCGCGACCAGGAAGAGTGGACGACGCGCGTCATTCGCAATATTGGCAACATGGGTAAATTCTCGAGCGATCGTACCATTCAGCAGTACGCCGACGAGATCTGGGGGCTCGAGCCGGTTTCGATCTCGATCGACTCCTGAGTACGACGATATCGACATGAACGCGGAACGTTGATTTTCACAGGTGCTCGTGCGATCT
>CAYFTY010000444.1:0-4510 GCA_964346045.1 uncultured Bradymonadales bacterium
GTTTACTCGGCGGCAGCGGCGGGGCTTCGACTTGAGCCATCATCAGTGCGAATTCAGTCGGTGCGTTGAAGGGCACTTCTCCGGCGACGAGTTTGTACATCGTCACCCCGATACTGTAGATATCGGCTCGACCGTCGATTTCTCGCGAGCCGACGATTTGCTCGGGACTCATATAGTGCAGCGTCCCGACCGTCGTGCCCGTCGCTGTGAGATCTTTGACGCTTCCCTGGATTTTGGCGACCCCGAAATCGAGCACCTTGGGCGCGCGCAGGTCACCATCAACGAGCAGAATATTGCTGGGTTTGATGTCGCGATGAATGATGCCGCGGCTGTGCGCGAAACCGACAGCCGACATCACCGGGATGATCACGTCGACGATTTTTTCGGTCGAGAGTGGTCCGTGGTCGGCGAGGAAGTCATCGAGAGTCGGCCCGTCTACATACTCCATCAAGATGGCGAGTGCGGGTTCTTC
The DNA here is from genome assembly GCA_964346045.1 of uncultured Bradymonadales bacterium. Taxonomy (GTDB): domain Bacteria; phylum Myxococcota_A; class Bradymonadia; order Bradymonadales; family Bradymonadaceae; genus CAYFTY01. The sequence goes on from CAYFTY010000444.1 coordinate 473, forward strand.
GATGACGTCGAAGACGCGGATCACATTGGGGTGGCGCATCACATTCTGGATGCGACCCTCTTCGAGAAATCGGGTCCGAATCACCTCATTTTCGGTGTAGTACGGATAGAGCGATTTCACGGCGATCTCATGGCCGCTGACGTGATCTTCAGCCACGTAGATCGATGCCATGCCGCCCTCGGCGGCCAGGTACTTAATATGAAACCGGTCGAGAAATCGGTCGCCGGGCTTGAGCTCTTTAGCCACGCCGATCCCTCGTGTACGAAAACACCATACGATTCACTCGAATCGAGTCGACGTTAGTCTAAAGGACTTTGGCCCTGTGGCAAATTGTCAGTCTTCCTGGGTTTTCTCAGACTGACGTTGTCATGGCGGGCATTCGAACGAAACGCGAAATTGTGCAGCGGGAGGTCCTCCGGGTCGATGCCAGGGGATCGGAGTCGCATTCGAGCATTCGAGGGTCATCGTCGCGGCGTCTTCCACGAGTTGGCATTCGGACTCGCGAGGCATTCCATCGGCGCGTTGCGCAAGGACCATCAGGGTGTCGTACTCTTCTGATGCCCATCGCGTCGAAAAGTCAAAGACCGTCGCCTCGACTCCATCGGCCACTCTCTTCGCGACGAGCACGTCAGGGATGCGGTTGGTCGCCGCGCGTGTGCGCACCTTCCGTGTTCCGCGCAAAACGTAGGTGTCAGATGTGCATTCGACATCTGAGAACCCGATGCGTTTGATGTCGGGGCCGATCGAAATCTCGATAACACCGGTGGCTTCGAGTGGTGTTTCGGACCTGGAGGGCGCATCGCACGCAACGCACGCCAGGGTGAGAGACACGGCCAGGGCGACGAATCTCTTCATCGGGACTTCGGAAACGCCGAAAAGCGCCGTGTACCGACTTCGGGAGGAATCATCGCACCGAGTGACCAACCTGCTCCGGCATGAGGATCACCGAGATGCCCGAGTTCTTTTTGCAGCAGATAATTGCGTCGCGCGATCGGGATGAAGAGGGCGTAATCGCCCGCCTGTGCGGCGCCGATATGGGCGAATCGCAGAAGTTCTCGGGCACGTGACCATTTGCCGCGTGCTGCCTCGACGTCGGCTTTGAAGAGATAGGCGAGTACCGATGCCCGGGGCAGCTCCCGATCGGCGCTCTCGGTGAGTAACGACGAAAATGTATCGCCCCGCGCTTCGAAACCATGCTGCAAAAGCTGCATGTAGATGATGTGCGTTCGGGCGATCAAATCACCTTCTTCGTCGGCGAGTTCTTCGGCTTTCTCGAGAGCTCGCCCCAGACATTTGAAGACTTCGTCCTCGCGGTCTCGGTCGAATGCAATGTAGGCCTCTCGGACCCTCGCTGCGATCCACAGCCGCATCAAACCGATCCGTTCGGCGAGTTCGCTCAGCATCTCGAGATGCTCCAACGATTCATCATGTCGACCGCGCGCAAATTTGAGGTCAGCCATGAAGAGGTGAATCTCGGCCATGCGGCTGACATCCTGCGAAGCTCCGGTGCGAGCGAGTGCCTCGGCAAGATGGACCTCGGCCTGTTCGAGATTTTCAGAGGCCGCGAGGGTGCGCGCGAGTCCGAGGTGTGATTCATGCTGCGAGCTCAGGTGGAGCGAGGACGCCAGCGCGATGGCGCGGGTGAAATGCTCGCGTGCCGAGGCGAAATTGCCGCTGGCGTATTCGGCGTTGCCCAGCTCTTGCAGGCACTCGATCACCTCGAGATCACGATTCTCACTCTCGAAGAGCGACATGGATTCTTCGAGGTGCTCGGATGCTTCGACGAAGCGGGCACGCCTGGTGAGTACCTGGCCGAGATGTCGATGGATGCGCCCCACGAGGTTGGAGTCCTCGAGCTTCTGAGCCATTTCGAGCGCCTGTCGCGATAGGTCCTCGGCGAGGCTGGCTCGGTTTTGTTGCAGCGCGCATCGTCCCATTTCACTGGTGATGGCCACAAATGGACGTGCCTGACCCCGATTGCGATAGGCGTCACGGGCCTTTTCGTAATATTTCAAGGCATCATTGTAGCGCTCCTGCGACGAGGCGAGGTCGCCCATGAGCTTATATGCCTTGCCCTGGATTTCGCGGTCGTTGACGTCGGCGCCTGAGATGGCGCGATTCAGGGCATCCTCGGCCGCGCCGTGTTCACCGAGCGCGCCATGGATCTCGCCGAGCCGCAACCAGAGGCGTGCTTCGTCGAATCCGTCGGAGCGGTCAAACTCGACCGCGGTGGCAGACGATTCGAAGATCTTCTGAATCTGCAGATAGAACTCGCGCGAAGCATCGAGGTCGATGTTCTGAAAGGCGGTCTCGCCAGCCTCGAGTAGGCGCTCGACTGCGCGACCGGGTCTGCCTCCGAACTCCCACTGTTTCGCAATCGCCTTGATCTGGTCCTGGCTCGGCGAGTCGTAGTACTGATCCATCAGTTCGGCGAGCTGAGCGTGCGACGCTTCGGCGTCTTCGAGTTCTTCGAACGATTCACGCAGCATCTCGGCGAAGCCAGGCTTGGTGAAGCGAATCAGGTCATCATCGCGCATCACGATGCCGAATTTTTCGGCCTGGCTCATGATGGAATCGACGAGCCGAATCAGCTCGGTATCCAGAATCCGTGCGTAGACCAGCTTCCAGAGATCCTCGGGGACTTCGTCGCCGAGCTGAGCGAGGTAGCCTAGAACCTTGTCGAAAGCGCCCTCGACTCCGTCGAAGCCCTCGAGGGCCTGCAGTCGTTCGGTCTGCGTGTAGGATTCGGACTCGTCGCTTTCGGTATCCGCTGAATCGGTCGTCGAAGCCACCCCGAGATAGGACCCATCGGCCGGAATATCGTCGGGTAGATTTCCGAGCAATTCGTCGACGTTGTCTTCTTCGGTCTCCTTGGCCTCTCCCGGAGGTACGAGGGAGAGCTGGCGAGCGATGGGTTTTCCGGCCTGGAGAATCCCCTGTGTGTACCGCAGTAGACCTGTCCGGCGCTTCAAGTCTTCGGGATACACGGTCGCGACGAGCAGCACAGGAGCCGGGTGCGATTGTAGTTCGCGAAAGAACCGGTCGAGGAATGCGAGCGTCAGAGCGTCGAGACGCTCGAGATTCTCGAGGCCCCAGATGATCGGAGTCTTTTCGGCGCGATTTCGAAAGGGCTCTGCGATGCGCGTGAGCATCGTGTCGCGAACCGAAGTGAGCGTATTCAGCGGCCTCGAATCGGTGCCGATTTCGTCGGCGGTCTGCGCAAAGTCGATGTCGTCGCCGAACATATTCACGAGGATACGCTTTACCTCGGAAATCCCCTCGGCTCGCAGCGGAATCCCGGTTAGCGCCGAGAGCTCATGTTCGAGGCTGGCGTCGGTCGTATCGCTATCCGAGCTTCGATGCAGAATCGTCAGGTTCTCATCGGTGATCTGCCGCTGCATGAATGCGCGCAATACGTTCGAACGACCCGTGCCCGGGCGTCCACGGATCACGACGAGCCGCATTTCACCTTCTCGGCGGCATTCGGAGAGCGCGTCTTCGAGAACTTCGAGCTCCCAACGATAGATCTCTTCGGTCTGGTGATCCGTAAGTGATGGCTCGGTATCGTTGACCGAGATGGCCGGCGCCCGAGGCAGAGTTCTCGTGCGGGTCGGCTTTTCGGCCGGATCCATAAAGGGCTCGAATTCGGGCTTCATCAATTCGTCGAGCAGGGCCGACGCCCCTTGAATGCGATGCGCGGGCTCTTTCTGCGTGCAGCGCGTGATCAGATCCGAAAAAGGCGTCGAGTCCCACGGAGACGGCAGTGCGAGCGGTGGATCGTTAATCTGTCGCAGCATCACGTCCATCGCGTTATTGCACGATTCATAGGCGGCGTAGCCGGTGATCATCTCGAATGCGATATGGCCGAGGGCATAGATATCGACGGCCGGCGAGATCGATTCGGCCATGGCTTGCTCGGGAGCCATGTAGAGGGGCGTTCCGAAGACGGTACCCTCCTGAGTCAAGGGTGCGAGGGTGCTCGGGCCCGCATCTCCAAACGCCGAGATGGCCTTGGAAACTCCGAAGTCGAGCACCTTG
>CAYFTY010000445.1:0-4504 GCA_964346045.1 uncultured Bradymonadales bacterium
GCCACAGGTGGCCGCGCGCCTCGCTCGACGAAGCGACCCTCTCGATCGTCGATGCAGCGACGTCTTCGCCGAGCCGAATCATCGACGTCGTCGCAAAGAGGGCCAGCCAGGGATCTCGCGAATCGAGAGCTCTACCGAGCACAGGCCGAACCTCGGGGACGTCGAACCAGCCCAGAAAATCGAGCAAGAAACCCGCAGACGAGCGTATTTCGAAATAGTCGTCTTCGAACATCCATGCGATTCCGTGGGTCGCATAGGTACGGGCCTGGTCGAGCAGCGCCTGCAATCGAGACACCAGAGCTCCCACGCTCGGTGTCAGATCCTCGGGCGAGAGACTTTCGTCATGTAGCCAGCGAAGCGCGATGGAGCCCACATCCACCAGATATTGATCGGCGAGGCTCAGGAGATCCGGAAAGTACACGTCGGCATGCATGCGGTTCGGCTCGATCTCCATGAACACCCGCGCGTAGGTCGACCTGGGCCACCCGTGTTTGCGCAAGAGTTCCATGAAGACCTCGGCTCCCGCCCGCGTGCGTGTCGCGCCGAGCAAGGCCAGAAGCGCCGAGCGACATCGCGCGTCGTAGCCCGCGTAGGTGGCTCTGACCTTCTCGACGAGACTGAGGTGAGGCGCCTGTAAGAGCATGAAGAGCAGGCGGTGCCGAGCCTTGTCGAAATTCGATTCGAGCTCGGGCAAATCCTCGTTCGCCGTCAGATCGAGGATCGCGTGCGCCTCGTCTTCGTCGGGCGTGTAATCGTCGAAGTCGCTGAGCTGGCGATAAGCCGCCTGTCGCGTTTCGGCATCGTCCGAAAAGAGGCGAACGACCAGGTCACGGATCGGACTTTCTGGATATTCGTCGGGTGTCACGGAACTCCTCGAACACTCGGCATCGAAACGGCACTCAGAGAAATCGAACGCCGTCGTAATCTTTTTTGCTGAAAGGCAGATCGAGCAAGGGGCGCCGCTCGAATTGTTGAGCGTAGATGGGCGCATCGACCGAAAAGCGCGTGGCGAAGTAATTCTTCATGAAGATGGTGTCGACGGCTCGGCGGTCGATATCCTCGGTCTCCTCGAGCTCCTTGCGGAGTTCGGGATCGAGACAGCCTTCAATCACGTCTGAGAGGCCGTCGAGATTCCACTCGGTCGGAGGAGGCTCCTCGGACTTTTCGTCGCCCTCACGAAATGGGGTCGGCGCATTGTGCTCGCGCCAGAGGGAGACCTCGCCCCTGGCTGCGAAGGGATCGATCGGACGTCCGTTCAACCACGTATTGAAATGAACATGCGGAACGCTCCACGGGAACGCCACGAGCGCGTCAATACCGGAGTAGCCCGAGATCGCGATCTCGTCGCCGCGCTCGACCCGCTGTCCGACCTCGACCAGAGCGCGGCCGAGATGATTCGAGGTCGTGATGACGCCCCAGCCGTGGTCGATGACGACCTTCAATCCCCCCCGATGAAATTCATCGCTGATGCGGCGTACGACGCCGGCCGCCGGCGTAATCACCAGGGTCCCGGCGGGGATGGCAAAATCGGTCCCATTATGGCTGTCGTAGGTACGCTGACGACCGCGAAAATCGCGGACCTGTGTCTTTCGCACAGACCAACCGTCCTCAACCGGCGTCGGGGTTCGGTTGAAGAGGTTGTAGAGAGGAACCAGGCGGTCGTCGGGCTTCCAACCAAGCCACGTCTTCACGCTGAGCGCAGGCTTGAAAATCTTCAAACTCGACACACCCCAACGCGACGGCGGCGTGTAGGGATCGCCGCCAAGCGCGAACTTCACTTCCTGAACGCGTCGAAATGGGTCGGTCAGGCCGAAGGTTTCGGCCAGAGTGAGATCGCCTCGCTCGAGCATAATCGTTCCCGGGTTCGTGGACCTCGTACATACCGAAGTCATGCGTGACTTTCCAATCAGGCGGCCGAGTGATCAGTTCAAGACCCGCGTGCAGGCATTGAACTGGCAGACGACGTTCTGATCGGCATCGCAGCAATCCGACGTCTGACTGCAGGATTCACCGATCTCGCGGCAGCGATCCGGCGGAGGCGGCGAACAGACAAGCTCGCCGGCCTCGTCGGGCAGACATTCGCCGCTGCAACACTCCGAGCCAACCGAGCAAGACTCCCCGTCATCGCGACAGGCTCGCGGCGCCCAATACGCCGAGATATTGCGTGACGCCGTATTCTGGCCCGGAAGCCAATACCCCATTTCACTCGGGTCACTGCCATCCGGTGTGTCTCGGATCGCGGACACCCAGATCTGCTGCAGGCCACTGCCGCGAGTCCCGACTTCGCTATTTCCGTAGTCGCGACGCGTCAGGTAGCTCACCCAGAAATAGCCGCCCTGATGAAAGGGTGAAAAATTGGGCTGAAAGGTATCGGCTGCAGACGCTCCGCCCGAGGCGTTGTCGAGGCGCACCAAACCGGTGCCATCGCTCTTGATCATATAGAGCGCGGAGTCCTGATCCTCGCTGCGCGAGCCGGTGCCGTGCGCAAATGCCAGCCATTCAGAATCGGGTGTCCACGTCGGATAACTCGCGGCGTTTCCGGCCGGGACGGCGTTTGTCACGGCATTGCCCGGTTGGATCACCGAGGCGGCCCCAAAGGAATCGTTGCCCATCACAGACATGAGCGCGATGTCGCCGGTCGTGTTCGCGCCTCCGAAACCACCGGCATTCTCAACGTAGGCGAGGAGCGAGCCATCAGGTGACCAGGCCGGATGAGTCGAACCGCTGCCCGGCAGAGTACCGCTCGACAACGGAACCGCCTGCCCCGCAAAAGGGTCGACGAGCTTCATGCCTTCGAGAGCCCACTCATTACCACTGACCACGAGACGCGAATTGTCGGGGCTCCAGGTCGCGAAGTTCCAATACGGGCTCGAGCCCGAGACCGCATACTCGGTCGGAGGCGGGTTCTGCGTCAGGTCTTGCGTGAGATCGAAGACAGCACCCGCGTTGTAGCCACCCCCGAGTCGGCCGACCATGTAGCGACCGTCATTCGAAACCGTGTGGCAACCGATGCACTGCTCACCACTGGGCGCCTGTGGCGGCGTGGGCATGAACTCTTCGCGCTGCCCCGTTCCGTCGTTGATGCGCACGATGCGACCGGCTTCGATATCCCAGTAGTAGATCGAACCCGAGAGAGCAGCCTCGGCAAAACGCATCGTCACCGGTTCGGTGGTCACAACCTCTTGTGATGCCGCGATCCAGCGATCGACCTCGATCGTCATGTCGTCCTGAGGATTCGATTGAGCGAGGGCTCTCCACTGCGCTTCGTCGACGAGCCAGTGATTGCCAAAGCCTGAGCCGCCGTGGCCGAGATAAGCGGTCACGCTCACGTCCGATTTCGTCAGGCGTACGCGAAAGACATCACCCTCTACTCCGTTAAGCCACTGGATATCGGCGGGATACACGTTCTGGGGCATGACCGCGCCCTCGAGCGGGTACACGATTTGAGCGGCCCGCATCGGATCAGTCACAGGCGTGCCGCCATAGAGATTCGCCGCGTCCGAGGGTGCGTTGGGGCCCAAAATCTCACGCTCGAGCCGAACGTCGACAGTCGCAGTGGCCGGCGGAAGAGACTCGCCAACCAGCTCTGCCGTCACCACGACGCGACCACCGACCAGTCCGTTGGCTGTGAAAAGCCCGTCCCGCTCACCGATTCGCCCGATCCGCACGTCATCGACCGCAAAATCCACAAGGCCGTTGTAGTTCTGCACCTTGCCGTCCGAGAGCGTAACCTCGACGTCAAAAGGTTGATCCTGCTCGGCCCCGTTCACCGAGGTCAACGTCGCCATCTGCGGTACGAGCGACACCGAGACGATCTCTGGCGGGTCCGGGGTCGTCTGATTATTGGCCCCATTATTCTCTACGTTGTTGACGCTATTAGTATTGTTCGCGTTGTTCTCGCCGGTGTTATTGGCGTCGACACTCGCCGTATCCGATGAACACGCGGCCATAAACATGGAGCAAACGGCGATTAAGAGCAGATTTCTCAGCGAGCGCATATCCTTCCTCATCGAACTTTCGCGAACGAGCATTATCATGCCTGAAAGCGGCTCATTTCGCACGTGGCGCTCATCCGAGAACGGCGAGTTGAGCTCGCTCGAACGGACCAGAAAGCAGAATCTCTCAGAACCCGAGGTATCGCCAGCTTCTGATTTCGTGCAGCGCACTGCTCGCTGACTGCGCCGAGAATTCCACGTGAGCCCGCCCGCGACCGAGCCGCAGTGCTTCGAAATCCACAGGAAGGATGAGCACCGGCGCGGCAGGGTTCGGTAAAAGAACCAGGAACGTCGTGGGTATCACGAAATCTAAAGATCGTATCCGCCGCAAGGCGCAGTTCACCGGCGTTCATCGGACCCGTCTTCGCCAGCAAGCCGATATCGGGGAGGTCCTTGACGCGGGAGTTTCGCCGCTCCCGAGGCATCGCGTTTCATTGCGTTCTCAAAGCCTCGCGTCACCTTCTCTTTGATTTCGTCATCCGGAGGCAGCTCTGGATCGAAACAGCCTT
>CAYFTY010000446.1:0-4503 GCA_964346045.1 uncultured Bradymonadales bacterium
ATGACGTACTCGCTGTCAGGGGTCATTCGATGTCAAAAGGCCATTCGACGTAAATATCTTCTTCGAGCGCCGACGGATCAGGTTGCGGCGACTGGTCGGCGAATTTCACCGAATCTTTCGCAGCCTGCTTGGCGCTCGCCTCGAGCTCTTCGAGCTCGGAATCTTCCGCAATGCCTTCGTCGACTAGATACTTTCGCATGCGGTCGATCGGGTCTTGCGCCATCTGCGCTTCGACCTCGTCTTTGGTGCGGTAGGTCGCCGGGTCACTCATCGAATGGCCGCGGTATCGATAGGTCACGACGTCGAGAAACGTCGGCTTCGATTCTTTGCGAGCCCGCTGCACGGCCTCGTCGATACCGTCCCAGACCTTGAAGATGTCTTTGCCATCGATCTGCGCGTGATCCATGCCGTAGCTGATGGCTTTTTTCTGGATGTCCTGAATCGCGCTGATTCGAGCGATATCTGTGCCCATCGCGTATCTGTTGTTTTCGGTGATGAAGACCACCGGAAGTTCCCATTTGGCCGCCATGTTGAGCACCTCGTGGAAGACTCCCTGGTGAATGGATCCCTCTCCAAAATAGCAGAGGCAGACGGCGTCTTCGTCTCGGTATTTGGCTGCGAGAGCAACCCCCGCGGCCGTTGGGATCTGTCCGCCGACGATCCCCCATCCACCGTAGAAGTGTTTGTCGACATCAAAGAGGTGCATCGAGCCACCTTTGCCCTTGCTGCACCCGTCTGCTTTTCCAAAGAGTTCGGCCATGACGACGTTCGGTTCCATTCCACGCGCCAGTGCGTGTCCGTGCTCGCGATAGGCAGCGACGACGTAGTCTCGCTCTTCGATGGCGGCCATCGAACCGACGGCGACGGGTTCTTGGCCGATGTAGAGATGGCAGAACCCTTTGATCTTGCCCATCTGGTAGGCGCGACCCGCCTGTTCTTCGAAACGGCGAATCTCGACCATCGAACGGTATATCTCGACGAGCTTCTCGTCGCCGAGAACCTCGCGACAACGTTCAGCGGCGTCTTTGTCGAGAGGTTCGAGCTCGCTTCGCTCGGTCTTCTCGTTGGTCTTCTTTGATGTCTTCTCGCTCTGCGAGCTGGAACTTTGAGCCGTACTTTCCTGAGCCATGCCGGGCGCCTCGGATTGAGTGTCGAACGTCGCGTCATGGATATTCGTCGCATCCACGCGCGTCAAGATCATTGCGTCGTTGATGAAGTTCAGCCGCCGAGCTGGTCGGCGAAGTCGATGGCGTCGCGCTCTTCGTCACTGAGCTCGATTTCACCAAAGATAGCGGCCCGCTCGCGAGCTTTTGCGGCCAGTCGGATCTTGGCCAGCACATCGTCTCGTTCAGCTCGCTCGTCATCGCGGAGCTCGGCGCGCGAGGTCGAACGTGTGGGGTCGAAATTCCCGTCCGCGTCGATGAACCACTGAGCATCGACCTCGCCAAAGTCCATGGTCTCGGCGATCGCAGCGATCCCTCGGTTCGAGACATCGACCTCGAAGATGCTCGTGATCGATGTCTGCGTCGAAACCAGAATCTCGCCCATCTCGTTGACCCATTGCGCCAGAGTCGCGGCCGAGGCTGACTCTCTCGGGGCAGCAGGTGCGCTCTCGGGGCTGGGAAGCCGCGCGAGAAACGTCACTGAATCACCGTGTTCACGGAACCATGCGGCCCACGCCGCTGCAACGCGCATCGCCATGAGATGCTCCCACGCATCATGGACCTCAAAATCAATATCGACCCCGTCGATCTGTGTCACGCCGATCGCAATATCTGCCGAGACCCAGCCCCGGCACGAGCCGAGAAGACTCGTCCCTGACTCGTTGATGATGAGATTCACGCCGTTCTGCACGAGGGGCGCGAGAAGATCACTCGTACGCGAGCCGGTCTCGACGGGTGGACGACTGGCGTCGATTGCCCCCAGTCGCGATGCCTTCGCATCGAATGGAACCCCTTCGAGCACGAAGGCCAGATTCTTCACCTGGTGCGTTCCATGCGAGGGCTCGGGTAGTCGGGCAGCAGTACCCGGAAAGGTCACCGGGCCATGGGATTCGATGCCGGTCGAGTCGAAGACCTGGACGACAACCTCGCGAGCTCCAGTGAGTTCGACAACGCGACCGAACATGTCATTTGCGAAACGAACGGCGTCGCCGATCGCGACCTCCTCATCCCCTGAATCCACGATGACTTCGTGACCCTCTACGGACACGACCACGAGATCCGACGGACGATAGTCTTCGATCGAGTCACTCACTTTTTCAGGTCCTCTCTGAGGCGCTCGATGACCTCGACTGCCGAATCTTCGAGCGCTGAATTCACGATGAACGCGGGCACCCACGTCCCGGGATCCATCAAAAAGCGGTACGATACCCGGGTCTTCTTTCCACCATCCACAGGCGTCAAGATCAAGGACCCGGCCACGTGTTCTACCCGAACGGCATCGTCGTTAGAAGGCGGCCCGGCCTTGTTGGCTTCCTCCCAGACAAAGCCGTAGGTGCCCTGATTTTCTTTCGCGGGTTTGAAGTGGAAACTTCGGATCGTGTAGTCGCGCGGGTCGAGACCCGACTGGTCGACCTTCTGATAGACGACGGCTCGATTGCCCTTTTCCTTGATCACGCGATAGTCCGCCATGAACGACCACGACCGGGCACGCTCGTGGCTGATCACCAGCGGAAAAACCTTCGACGGGGGCGCGTCGAGGACTGCATCGGCTCGGTAGGCCTTATTGTCTCCGGGGGCATCGCTGTTCGAGTAGATGGTGATGCCGTCGTCGGTACCTTCTTTTTCCCAGGGCCCTTTTTGCCAACCCGTATATGGATACGAAGCAGCCAGCCCGGAGGCGAAAAGAAGAACGGCGATGGCCGCGAGAAGAGCGCTTGTTGATGGTTTCATGGGCTGAGGTACCTGCGGATCTCTTGGAGGACCACGAGATTGACCTGCCAGACGTCGTCTGGAACCGCCTCGATCCCACGGTCGGACTGGTCCCATCTCGTGTAGTTACGTTCCGAAGCCGCGAGAACGATGTCTCCCGCGCGCCCTTCGAGATGCACCATCCAGCCGAAGGTTCCGTCCGGCCTCGACTCCCAGCGCTGCTCGCGTGCGTCGATCTGGGTCCACGGATAGCGAAGATCACCGATGCGGATTCCGCGTGCGTCGACCGCGACTTCTACGCTTTCTTGATGCTCGCTCCACTGGGTGAGATTCATTCTCCATCCGCGCCAGAGTGGACGCCAGTGTCTCAGAATCATAAAGATGAGCATCCAGGCGACGACAATGATGAATCCCCATGGAAATAGCCAGGGGAAGACCTCGACAGGATTCACCACCCCGACAGATAGCGGCAGCAGATTGACAGCCGCCGGAAGTGCGATGAGCACGAGAATCCCCAGCGGAAGTCCCAGCCCGAGGAATTTCTCGGCGGCCGGCACAGGGTCCCAGCGGGCAACGATGCGAAATGCTTCGCCTTCGACCGCCTCTCTAGCCGCTTCCCCTTCGATGTTCGAATCGTCATCGACGTCTGAATCCTCGTCGAGCTCCGGGTCCTCTTCGACGTCTGAATCCTCGTCGCGCTCCAGATCTTCGTCGAGCTTCGAGTCCTCTTCGGCGTCCGAACCCTCGTCGAGTTCCGCGTCCACTTCGGCGCCCGAATCGGCGTCGAGATCCGCGTCCTCCTCGGTCCCTGAGTCTTCGTTCGACTCACGACTGAGATCCGATTGCTCGGAAAGCCCGATCTCGTGGTCGAACTCCCCTTCTGCATCATGGTTTTCGTCTGCCGGTTTCGGACGCCGGTCTTCGTCACCCTCGACGTTCTCAGACGCGGCATCCTCACCGGCCTCATCCTCTGTGGCTTCCGCGCTGCCACCCTCCAATCCGACCTCAGACTCACTCTCGGATGCGAGCTTCCGAATCTCTTCGGCGTCCATCTTCTCGGTATCGCCTACCTCTTCATCCACGGCATCCGATCTCTCGTCGGCGCTCGCTTCCCGAGCGAGTGCCCGGCGAGGCTTACGAAGATATGGATTGGTTGCCGATACGGTCTCCATCGGCTCGGTCACACGTCCCGCCGGATCGACCAGATGTCCGGGCCTTGCCTCGGATTTCGCTTTCTCGTGCATCGGAGCAGGAATCGTGTCCGAAACCTCGTCGATCGGGTGCTCCGTCTCAGGCGCCCCGCCCCGCAGCGCCCAGTTGGCCCGCTCCATCAACTGTCGCAATTCCTGAACACCCTCGATGGTGTAATCGACTCCTTCGAAAACCATCCTCTCGAGCGGCTCCCATGTGGCGCGCAGCTCAGATGCGCGAGCACGCTGCTCCTCCCAGAGGTCTGCGATTTCCTGACGGGCGCCACCTCCTTTTTCTACGTCCCCGTCGGCAACGAGCTGGCGAAGTGCCGCTGCGTCTTCTTCTCGCTTTTCGTCGAGTTCCGCCAGAATCGCATCGAGGAGTTCGGTCAGCCTGGCATCCGCATCGAGGGACCTGCGCTCCATGGAGAACTACCTGG
>CAYFTY010000447.1:0-4499 GCA_964346045.1 uncultured Bradymonadales bacterium
GGGAGCGACGATCACCGACATCGAGCCTGTCGGCTCGTGCGCGCCCTCGTCGAATAACGAGATCGATATGGGCATGGGCGACGACGACATGGGCGGCGATGACATGGGAGCCGACATGGGTATCGAGCTCATCGTCGATGCCTGCGTCGCGATGGCCGACCAGGACATCATCAATGATGAGATGATCGATCAATCAGAAGAAGCGCGAAGCTGTGGCCTCGCCAATATTGCTGCATCTGACCCTGTGGCCGAGTCGCAGACCTGCATCATTGAGGCGACCGGGCTCAGCGAGGACTGCGCGTTCTGCTACGCCGAGACCGTGGGTTGCTCGATCGACAATTGTGTCGCGCCCTGCGCAGCGGATGCTGCGGGTGCGGATTGCCGACTCTGCCAGGAAGATAATGGATGCATCACTCGCTTCGAGGAGTGCTCGGGCGAATCCTCGGCGCTCGGAAACGGGTGCACAGGCGAAGATGACCTCGCGGTGATTGACGATATGACGGTCGATCAGGATGCTGAGGCCGCAACCTGCGCATCGGATAATAGCGGCGAAGACGAGCCAATCCCGGCGACGCGAGAATGCATCGGGACAGAAACAGGTCTCAGTCCGCTCTGCTCGAATTGCTTTGCCAAATTCGCGAGCTGCTCGCTGACCCTTTGCGACACCGAGTGTTCCGCTGATCCGTCGTCGATGGATTGTGAAATGTGCCAGGTGGATAATGGCTGCACGGCCGACTTCGACGCATGTTCAGGGCTGATGAACTGAAAACGTGCATGAGATTCAATCCATGCTACGATACTGGATGTGAGCCGCCCCAAAACGGGCCACGAACTGATTTCAAACCAGAGACGGAGTACGATAATGAAGAAAATGGCAATCCTTACGGCACTGCTTTTTGCGTTGGTCGCCTGCGGCGATGACGACGACTCGTCGAATAACACCTCGAATAATACGAGCAACAATACGACGAACAACGCCAACAACACGAACAACGAGAACAATACCAACAACGCGAACAACACCAATAACGCGAACAACACCAACAACGCGAACAACACCAACAACACCAACAACGCCACCAACAATACTAATAACGGTATGTTGATCGTGGATGCTTGCACGAACGCAGCGGACCAGGCCATCGTCGACGACGAGGATGTCGACCAGACCGGAATCGCTACGCAGTGCGGACTCGATAACCTCAATTCGGACGACCCGGTCGCTGCATCGCAGACCTGTGTCGAAGAAGGGACCGGCCTGAGCTCGGACTGCTCGTTCTGCTACGCCGAGACGGTTGGCTGCACCATCGACAATTGCGTCGTGCAGTGTGCTGCCGATCCGAGTTCGGAAGACTGCGCCACGTGTCAGGAAGAAAACGGGTGTATCTCGCGCTTCGATGAGTGCTCGGGACTCGAATAAGAACCAGAGCGTCTGAAATGACAAAAGGCGGCCTTCAGGGGTCGCCTTTTGTTTTTCTTTATCGATGCTCTGATGGCGAGGCTTATCCCTGTGGCATGGGTGGCGGCTTCACGACGACCACGTCGAACATATGTCCTTCATAGGCATCAACGTCTCCCCCCATTGCGTCGACGACCTGCCGGATATAGTCAGTCTCTGCCAGGTCATGCAGCGAATCTGCCTCGGTAACGCGGGTCACCAGCGAGATGACCGCTCGTCGTTCTTCGTCACTCTCGAGATTCATTTCGTCGCAGCTTTCGCAGAGCGAGAATTCGCTCATATCGAATTTCGATAGATGCAGTGACACCTCAGAAGGGAGGTCGCCGTCGACGACCTCGTGCAGAATGTCGCCAATTTCGCCGGCCTCGAGGCCATCGAAATGACCGTCTGCGTGGGCGGCTCCAAGTAGCAGCTCAGCAAGCCGTTTGAGCTGCTCGGTATCGAGGGTGAGGTTTGCCGTACTCATGGTGCTCCTGTTTGGATTCAGGTTTTTTTTCGTCGCTTTCGCGTGCGGCGTATTTCTCGCGACACTTCTTTCCGTCTCTTTTTTTCAGCGCTCGAGGCTCCCTCATCGCGTTTTTTCTCTCGGTACGCGATTTCTGCAGCCATGCGGTGATAATTGTCGAGACGCGCCGGATCGAGCTCTCCGGACTCTACGGCGTCGGTGACCGCGCATCCCGGCTCGCCTGTATGCGCACAATCTCGGAACTTGCACTCCATGGCGAGCTGCTGGATGTCTTCGAACGCGAGGTCGAGAGCTTCTTCATCGGCCGCAAGCTGTATTTCGCGCATGCCCGGCGTGTCGATGAGCAGGCCCCCGCCATCTTCCAGAACGATGAGTTCGCGTCGCGTCGTCGTGTGTCGACCCTTGTCATCATCGAGTCGAATTTCGGCCGTTTCGAGCCTCTCTTCACCGATGAGCGCATTGATGATGGTAGATTTGCCAACGCCCGACGAGCCGACGAATGCAATCGCGACACCTTCCTGAAGCTCATCGCGTATCGTATCGACTGCTCCCTCGAGAGCGGAAGCCATCAATACGTCGACGCCGGGAGCCACTGCCGTTGCCTGATCTCGATAGGACCTGGGCTCGTCGCTCAGATCGCATTTATTGATGACCACGATCGGTCTCGCCCCGCTGTCGTGTACGACCGTGAGGTAACGCTCGAGTCGACGCGTGTTGAAATCGCGATTGGCCGAGGTCACAATCGCGACGATGTCTACGTTGGCGACGACAGGCTGCGTCGAAATCCTTTTGCCCGGACGCTGTCTCTTCACGAGTGTTGCGCGGTCCAAGACTGAAGACACGAGCCCGTTTTCATGATCGACGACGACCCAATCACCGACGACAGGGCGCCCGACGTGTTCAGGATAGGTACCATGCGGGCCGAGCATCAGGTCGGCAGGTCCGGCCTCGGGTACTTCGACGCGCACGTGGCTTCCGATGGCGGTCGTGACGCGGCCGATCGAAGTGGGCGGCACATCGATCGCAGCGCGTTGCGCTTCGAAAAATTCCGTGAGGCCAAGCTGTCTAGCCGTGTAAGTCATCACGGCGAGAGATTTCCACGCTCGGGCACACTCGTCAAACGGCAGAGCAAGCGTAGCCTGCTTCGAGAACTCATTGCTCCTTAAGACGCATCATCGACTCCTGCCGCAGCATCTCAAAACTATGCGCGCTTTGCTCCTCTCGATACTGATTGTGGTCTGCGCCTGTGGGCAAGATTCGACCGCCCCCACAGAGCTCGAATCCGGTGATGCTGGGGTCATCGATCCCGACGTTTCTGAGGATGCGGGCCTCGATCTCGGCGACGAAATACCCGAGCTGCGAGTCAGCCCGGATAAGGTTCTCGTTCGTGTCGGCGCGAGTGTTCCGTTGCAGGTCGAAGCACTCACCGACTCCCAGATTGTGCCGGTCGTAGATGCGACGTTCGAGGTCGACGACGACGCAATCGCCACCGTGGACGAGAGAGGCATCGTTTCGGGCATAGCGCCCGGTGAAACATTCGTGCGGGTACGCTGGCGCGGCCGCCAGGCGTTCGTTGTGGTTGAGGTGCGTCGCCCCTTCCTCGAGTCCTTCACCATTCTGCCGCGACGCGTCGAACTGGGGCCGGGGCAATCCGTCGAGCTCGAGGTCCGCTCGAGCGCAGACGAAGAAGCGTATGGTCCCCTGGAAATCGACTGGACGCTCGATTCGGATCATGCCTCCTTTGATGCGTCTACGCGCACGCTTCGCGCCCTAAGGCCGGGAGAACTGACGCTCATTGCGAGCGCCGAGGGGCAGCGAGCCGAGGTCGCCATCGAGATACGCTCCCAACCGTCGCAGCTGGTCGCCGGTGAATCCCATTTCTGTGCCCGGGTGGTAGCCAGCGTTTTTTGCTGGGGCGGCAATATGGTGGGCCAACTCGGTCACGAGGAGAGCGGTGTCGGCCTCGTCGCTGGTGAATTCGAACACATCGCAGCCGGCGGTCAGCACACCTGTGGAATTACTCCTGACGGCACACGCTGCTGGGGCGCGAATGACGGGGGGCAGCTCGGCGGTGACGCCAATTTCGATGGTATCGTCGAGCTCGATCCGTCGTTTGAATTCGAGAGCATGGCAGCCGGGATCTCCCATACGTGTGCCCTCGACAGCTCAGGGAGCGCCTACTGCTGGGGCTCCAATGATTCGGGGCAACTCGGGGTAGGTGACCTTGAGCCGCGCTCGTCCCCGACTCGCGTGAGCCTCAACATTCGCTTCTCGGCTATCGCGGCCGGTAGCCGCCACACCTGTGCCATCGATGTCGAAGACGATCGACTCTGGTGTTGGGGCGAGAACCAATCGGGTCAACTCGGACGTGACGATCCCAAAGATGTCCCCGAGCCCAGTCGGGTGACGAGTATGAACCGCTATCTTGCGATTCATGGAGGCGGCGAGCATACATGCGCGATTTCTTCGACGCAGACGCCGCAATGTTGGGGCTCCAACGTATTCGGGCAGCTCGGCGACGGGACAACGACGGATCGAAACGCGCCGATCTTTGTCTCTTCACCGGTCGGATAT
>CAYFTY010000448.1:0-4494 GCA_964346045.1 uncultured Bradymonadales bacterium
AGGAATACCCGGTGCAGGGACGAGGCGGAAAAGGTGTCATCACCATCAAGACGAGCGAGCGCAACGGCGATGTCGTGGGCATCGTGCTGGTCAAACCGGCCGACCAACTCATGATCATCACCGATGGCGGTCAGCTGATCCGCACGCGCGTCGACGAGATTTCGGTCTACAGCCGAAATACTCAGGGCGTACGTGTGATGCACATCGCCGAAGACGAGGAGATCGTCAGCATCGCCCGCATTCGCGAAGAAGACCTCGCCGAAGATGAAGAAGGCGAAGAAGGTGAAGGCGAAGAAGGTGAAGGCGAAGGTTCCGAAGACGGCACTTCAGAAGAGACTGAGGGAGCCTCGGACACCGAAGACTCGGTCGACGGCAGCGAAGAAGAATAGTCTGCTCGAGCCTTCGAGATTTCAAAGAACTGGCGAGTCCTTCCGGGCTCGTCATTTTTCTTTGAAGGAGCTCTTCGCCGGTATTCGGGCCGGATACGTGTTCGCAACCAAAACGAAAAATGCCGGCAATCCCTCGATTGAAGCCTGAGGTGTAGCTACAACACAGATCACGAATTCTACCAATACGAGCTCAAATCACGCATCCCCCATGATTCGAATTCGGGCGCGGTCACCGTCGATACAGGCTATCGAGTCATGTTCTGAGCTCATGGTGGCCTTCGCGCAGCCGATGATTTTGCTCGATTCCAACCCCGGATGAAGAACGCTTCAAGCGCCGGTAGTCGCCACGTTCGGTACCGCTTGCACCCCGTCTATGGGCGTGTTAAAGAGCCTCGCCGCGAGGGCCGAATCATCGCGCAAGACCCGCATGGGTCAAGCCGGCGACGAGTCTCTCAGGCACGAGTGAAGGTCACACCAACGACCATCGAGGTGACGTGACCGAGCCAGACAAAGACCAACCGAAGAAGCGCAGCACGCTAGTGAAAGCGGGTATTTTCGGCGCCCTCGGTTTCGAGCTCCTGGGATTTACCCTCGTGGGTGTTCTCGTGGGTTCATGGCTCGACCAACGCTTCGACATCGAACCGTGGGGCCTGCTCGGAATGTTGCTGTTGGCCCTGGTCGCAGCAGGTGTACATATTTTTACGATCACGAAGCGGTTCCTCGCCGAAGAGGAATGAGATGGCCAGTTTAGAACGAGCATTCATGAAGGGGCTTGTCCTCAAGACGCTCGTTCTCGGCATTCTCGCAAGCATCGTGGCGCTGGTTTCGACCGAGATGCATTTTGCACAGAGCGTGCTTGTCGGGACCATCGTGAGCACGATCAACCTTCGATTCGTGCAGTGGATCAGCGAAAAGCTGGTCGACTCAGCGAAGCGCGGAAACGTGAACCCCGGTTTGTGGGGGTTTTTGCTGGTCGTAAAGATGACGATTTTATTTTTCGTGATCTGGTTGCTCGTCGTCGAGTTCGGGTTCGACGCGATCGGCTTCATCATTGGATTCAGCTCATTCCTTCCGGCGATTGGCTGGCAGGCGTGGGCGTTGCGCGACGACGAGTCGCTGCCTCCCGAAGACAAGGCTTGAGTTCATGGCCGAATATTCGTTTCTGGACCTCATTCCCGGCTTCTCCGAAAAGGAAGCCGCTGGTTGGCATCATCTTCCTGGCACCGAGATCGAGCTGGGCACGCCGCTCTTGAATCCGGCGGGCCACGTCACGATGGGTCACGTCGTGCTGAGCGCCTTCGTCTTCGTGCTGGTCCTTCTGGTCGCCACGGCGGTGCGCGGAAAATTCACCGACCGCGAGACGGCGCTGGTACCGGATGGGAAATTAACCTTACGGAATTTCATCGAGACGATACTCGGGGCCGTCTATACGATGATGGAAGACATGATGGGCGAAAAAGCTGCAAAGCAGTATTTTCCGCTCATCGCGACGCTGGCTCTCTGGATCTTCTTCAGCAATATTCTGGGTTTGATTCCCGGTTTCTTGCCGCCGACCCAGAACCTCAACACATCGTTGGCTCCCGCACTCGTGGTGTTCATCGTCTATAATCTGGCGGGCATCAAAGAGCAGGGAATCGTCGACTACATCAAACACTTCATGGGGCCGGTGCTTTTCATCGCGCCCCTGATGCTGGTCATCGAGCTGGTGGGGCATGCGTTCCGTCCGATTTCGCTCGGTGTTCGTCTCACGGGTAATATGACGGGCGATCACATGGTGCTGGCCGAGTTTGCGAATTTGGCCGGTGACATCTTTGGTGGTTTACCGGTCGCGCTACCCATCCCATTCCTGGCGCTGGGCCTTTTGGTCTGCACCATTCAGACGCTGGTCTTCTGTCTCCTTTCGAGCGTGTACATCGCTCTCGCTGTGGAGCATTCCGAAGATCATTGATTGGATTTATACCTTGGTAATTCACGAAAACTCGAAATAAGGGTTGTTTCTCTCAACGGACTACGTTATCTCGTCCCGGCTTTAGGGGAGTCCCGATTCAGGAGCTAGATAGACATGAAGAAGTTTGTAGCATTTGCAATGACGTTTGGGCTGGTTGCTCTTTACAGCGTTTCGGCCTTCGCACAGGGCGCTGCCCCTGCTGACAACCGTTTCTCGATGTACGCGATGTTCGCGATCGGTGCCGGCCTGGCCATTGGCCTCGCAGCGATCGGTGGCGCTCTCGGACAGGGTCGTGCTGCTTCAGCCGCTCTCGAGGGAATCGCACGGAACCCGAATGCATCGGGCAAGCTGTTCACGCCGCTGATTCTCGGCCTGGCTCTCATCGAGTCGCTCGTCATCTACGCATTCGTGATCGCGATCCTCATCGTGAACCGAATCGACATGGCAGCATTCTGATCCAGGCGTCAGCACGCCTGCGATTCAGATGCCGAGCCGACCTCAAGGGGTCGGCTTTTTTCGTTTTATCAGACCGATTGTGATGCAATTCGAACTCGGCAGAACCTCCCAGGCCAGACGCACGATCATTCGCAGAGCCGCAGGGTGCGAACGGTTTGCCGGCACCAGGCTCATCGGCCGAGAACTCGACCTCGAACCTGATGGTGCCCTGGTCCTCGAACGTGATTATTGCCTCGAAGGCTGGATCTCGTGGAAGCGCATCGACCTGGAGCCGTTGACCGGCGGCGATCTCGACGATGCGACGGCTCCTCATTGGACGCCAGCTCCGAGCGGCAACGCGTTGTTGATCCTCGACCTCATCACGTCCGCAGACGCCGTCGAAGATCCCGGTCGCCTTTTTTCTGCCGTGTGCCCGCGTCTGGCGATCGAGGTCGGCGTCGAATTCGTGTGGATGACGATCCGACTCGAATCTGACCCATGTGCTGCACGAAGTCTTTCGCAGCGGCTTCTAGGAGCGATGTGGGCGGGAGACACAGAGGTAGCGCCGGGTCTCGAGATTGCGCTTCGGGCACAGGCACGGCCCATCTACCGGCAACGAGAGGAAACATGGGTAGACCTCGATCTTCTCTGGAGCTCTCCCATTCGTTGATCCGGGCCGCTGCATGTCGAATTAATAGACGCGAGTCCTCCGTCTGTTACGCTCGTTGGAGAATTGATGGATGTGACCGTGACGGGCGATGGGCAAAAGTGATAGGGTATCTAGAGCATTGCCGAGTCCATTTGCTTGCACCGAACGTGATTCGTGTGATTAAATGCCAGCAGTTAATCAAGCCTCCCAATCCGCTTCTGCGATCGAGCCGTATGGATACGGAGCATGTCTCGATGATCAGGCCCGATGAAGGGAGTACGAGCCGTCCATGATCGTACAGTGTCCAGCATGTAGTTCGCGGTATCGAATCCGTGATGACAACATTCCGCCCTCAGGCGGGAAGATCCGGTGTCCTTCGTGTGGGCATAGCTTCGTCGTGTACCCGGCGAATGCCACTGGAGCCGAAGACAGCACGTCGGTCACCGACCGCAGTGCGCTGGATAGCCTCGTGAACAATATGGCGGGACAGGGCGAAGATCAGCAGGCCACCGAGATCGTAGCCGGAAACGATCTCGATGCGCTGCGAGATATGCAGTCGCAGATGCAGGACATGCCCGACGATGGGACCGTCGAGATTAAGAATCCGATGGAGTACTGGGAGAACCTGCAGAATATCGAGGTCGACGAGAAAGTCGCCGGTCCATCGAGCGCCTACGTCGGAAGCGGCGAGAGCGAGAGCGAATACGACGCGGCTCCGACCGAGATCGTATCTCCTGATAACGTGAATCTGCCATTCAGCACCGGGGGCGACAAGCCCAGCATTCCGGCGCCGACTGGAAAGACCAAGCCGGCGCTGCCCACTCCCGGGCTGCCAAAGCCAGGACAGAAAAGCCAGGGCGGCGGGCCATCGATCCCACCACCCAGACCGGGCGCAGATCCTGGGTCGGATCAGAGCGGAGCATCGCTCCCACCTCCTCGTCCTACACAGAAGACGCCGGAGTCGGCTCCGCAAACGGCGCCGCCCTTCAATCCCGACGAGCGGGACGATCCCTTCGCATCGAAGCCTTGCGCACCTTCCTCGATCGGTTGAGCGGCGCGCGTGTCAAGGTCAC
>CAYFTY010000449.1:0-4491 GCA_964346045.1 uncultured Bradymonadales bacterium
CCCCACCGGCGGGCCCTCCTCGCAAACCCACCAAAACCCGGGGGCGCGGGAGCCACAGCGGGCTGCAAAAAAATTTGCTGACCCCGCCGCGACCGACGCAAAGCCGATCACCGAAGCCGAAGTCGCCGCTGCACAGAAGGCCTGGGGCGAGGGAATCGTCGCGATCGGCAAGGTCCACACTGAGGGTGGAGACTCATCTGCCGCCGCCGCCGATCACATCGCAAAATTCTACGCGTACGGCGAGCGCCCGGTGTTGTTCAAGCCAACACTTGCCGCTGAAGATCAGTTCCGGGGCGACAACAAAGAAGCCCTCTCGTACTTCGTCGGCGGGTCGATCGCCGAAGACAAAGGTTTCGCGCTCGCGCCCTACACCAATGTGCGATGGGAAAATGAAGGTACAGTCATCGATTCCGACAGCGCCATGTCAATGGGGAACTACTTCTTCACGACCACCGAAGGTAATGAGGTGAAGGTCGAGTACAGCTTCGGCTACGAGCGTGGAGAAAATGGCGACCTGGTGATTGTGCTTCACCACTCGTCGCTCCCCTATCAGCCTGAGTAATGTAGCCCCCAGGCGAGCTACGACCTCGCAAAGCATTACACTGGCGCCTCGGCCGAGGCGCCTTTTTTATTTTGAGCCTGGAAGCGGAAACGCCAGCTCTCTCGGCACAACTATCTTCCTCACCAGTTCTGTTGCTTCTGCATCCAGGGCGCTGGCGGTGGTCAGTCTGGACCTGCTGGTAGGAGTCTGGTGACGCTCGCAAACCTGGATTCCAAGAATGACGGCGCCGGGGTCGTTGTCTTCGATGGCGTCGATAAAGGCGCGAATGCGGACTTCGGTGCTTGAACCATTGACCTCGATTTTTCACCGATCGAGAATACCCGATCTCGAACAGACTCGATGCCAAATTCTCATGGCGCTTCTTAGCGCCGAGGTGACGACCGATGGAAGCTACACTCACTGCAATGCTGAGCCCGCTTTGTAAGACGGATGAGGACCGCCAGATTCTCTCCGAGCTCGAAGCCGAACTCTCGGAGCTCGATACGGATGGAGAAATCGCGTTCTTCGAGAACGGCCAGCGATGGCCTTCGTCTCGCACGAAGGCGGCGGTTGGGTGCCTGTCGAATCGGTGAACGAACTCGACTACGGTCAGATCCTGCTGCGTATGATCGCCGACGCGATGCTCGATTCGAATCACATCCCCGAGATCTACTTCTGACGCTCCGGACCCGGTGAGTCATGTGTCGACATGGCGACCATCAGACCCATCGCGGTGTGGTTCTCTGGCCTGGTCCACAAACACGCAGCACCCAAACCCCTGATGTGCCGAGCTTGCCCCCGCGAACTACAAAATCTCTTTCATGATCTCGCGACCGATAATCATGCGCTGAATCTGCGAGGATCCACGGTCGACTTCGAGAACTCATGGCCGCACAGTTCCTCGGTGATGTTGCGGACCTTCCACGTCGATCCTCGATTGACGACCATCTCTATCAGGGCGAGCACCAGCGCTTTCTCGCTTCGTTGGTACCGCTCGAACAGCTGCGTGCTGAACGTTACGGACTCAACTCCATCGGACGCGTGGCGCGGCATGTCAGTCGGGTAGCCCGGGCTTCTCCACCGCCGAGAAGCACTACGCAGGACCCCAGCAGATCCGCCCCCAGGAGAGCCTCTTCCGGTTGTCCGTCGAACCTGTCATTGGCAACGGCCAGTATCTCTGCGTCGACATGTTCGGAACCGGCGACGCGAACGTTCGCGGAAACTTTTCGTCCGACGATCCTCGCGCCGCTCATCGCCTGCCCTCCTTCAGTTTCGTCACGCACCACGGCATCTACGAGGGCCGCTGGAAACTCGGAGATGCTGGCGCCCGTATCGAGTAGCGCGGTCACCGGTTGTTCGTTCACCTCCACGGCGACGTAGCGGAGTCTCTTGTCGCGTGTGTCGTCGTTGGCCCGAGCCCGAGTCGCAAGCGCTTCATTCTCGGAGGTGTCATATAGGAGTCCCCGAGAAGCGTGGAAATCGAGGACGACCTTGCCGTCGCCGGCGAGCCGTTGCGGCGAAATGAAGCCGGCGACCCCGAGGTCCTCGAGGACCGGCGGACCAGGAATGGTAAGCGTTTCGTGGAGATCGAGCGCTTGCCCGGCAAGTCCGACCGTGACCGTGCCGATAGGCCGAACTCTCACCGACTCGCCGGCGTGGTCGGTGCCCTGCTCTTCGTCCCCGATGGCCCACAGACCACGGCGTGTCGCATAGGCCGTGGTGAAGACGTGATGGGTAGACCCGGAGTCCAGGATCATCCGTACCCTCTCGCCGTCGTGTTCGATCTCGACGAGAGGTATGGGGAGAGTCTCGCCATCGGCTTCGTAAGTGATCGGGAAGACGACCTGCGGCTCCACGGGCTCGTCCCGGAGTGAAGCTGGAGATGCGGGCGATGCGGGCGACTTGCCCGCTCCGCTTGCACATCCAGAACAAAGCGCGACCGCGCTGAGGATTGGGATCAGAAAGGTTAGAAACTGCATGAGACCTCTGGGGTTCGAGACGTTCAACTGTGTCGTCGAGATCTAGTGGCCGCCGCCTCTGCGGGGGGAGGACAGTTTGGTCCCCCCGTCCGACTCACACGTCTCTCGTCTCCAGATTCGGTCCTTCGCCGCGGAGCCATGCCCAGTAGAGAAATCTCCGAGGGCCTTCGCTCTCCTCCTCCGGCGCGGGGGCGTCTGATCGAAATGCATCCAGGAGGTTCTCGCACCTCGACTGCAGCTCCGAGTAACGGGTCTTCAACTCTTCGACGCTCTCCGGCTCGCGGTCGGTGATGTCGACCATCGATACGTGTCCGGTGTGGTCGGCTCGGCGCTCCAGCAGTCGCCAGGCCGCTTCGGCGAAGATTCTGAGCCCCAGGGTCTTCGTCGGTCCGGTCGCGCGCTCGACTTTGAACGCGCCCTCCTCCCTCGTCGCGAGGCGTTCGAGTGAGCGAACGACGGTGTCTCGGTCAAGTCCCAGCTCGTCGGCGATAGCCCCGATGCCGGGCGACTCGTCGAGGAGTCGAACGCGTGTGTCGAGCCACGTGTCGAGCTCGTCTGGACCGGGCTCGGGCCCTGGGGTTCGTGCGACCAGCACCCCGCCTTCATCGGCGATGATTTCGCGTTCGATCATCTCGTGGACGATGGAGCGCACCTGTTCCGGTGAACGGGCGGGCAACACCTTGTCGACCTGCGCCCGCTGGATGGGCTCTTCTACGATTTGAGCGTAGAGCTGCGCCCAGGCAGAGGCTCCGGGTTCGGTGACCTCGTCGAGTTTCGCGATCTTTCTCCGAAGACTCCGCGGTGTGATGCCGAACATGTCGGCGGCGATCTTAGCGGGCACGCCCGCCTCACTCAGACCATCGACGAGCCCGTGGAAGAAGGCATCGACTGCCCAACTGAGGCGAGGCCTGTCCCCGGAAGCGACCGCGTTCGTGGCGATGGAGACACCGGCTCGGTACGCGAGTTGCCTCAGCAGTAAGAAGTCTTCCCTGTTCCACATCTCTTGGACTCCTCATCCGACCAATAACACTGGTCGAGGCCGGCTTCTTTTATTCATGCAGGCAATCGCTCACCGTGACTACAAAATCTCTTTCATGATCTCGCGACCGATAATCATGCGCTGGATCTGCGAGGTCCCCTCGTAGATCTGGAAGATCTTCGCGTCGCGGAAGAGCTTCTCGACGGGCTGCTCTTTCGAGTAGCCGTTGCCGCCGTAGATCTGGATGGCGTTCGTGGTGACACGGTTGCACATATCGGCAGCGAAGCGCTTGGCCATCGCGGCGACCTTCGTGTTGCGCTCGCCCTCGTCGTGCAACCATGCCGACTCACGCACGAGGTGGCGTGCGGCCTGAATTTCGGTCGCCATGTCGGCGAGCATGAAGTTCACGGCCTGGTGTTGGAAGATGGGCTTGCCGAAGGTCTTGCGCTCGGTCGCATACTGGCGCGCGTACTCGTAGGCAGCGCGCGCGACGCCGACCGAAGCCGATGCGACGAAGGGGCGTGACTTGTCGAAGGCGCCCATGGCCTGGAACCAGCCGGTGCCTTCGGCTCCGCCGAGTACGTTCTCGACCGGAACTTCGACGTCGGTGAACGTGATGCCGCGCGTATCGGATGCGCGCTGGCCGAGGTTGTCTTCTTTGCGGCCGACCTCGATGCCCGGGGTGTCAGCAGGCACAATGAAGCCTGTCATTCCCTTATAGCCCGCGTCTTTGTCGGTGTAGGCGAGCACGAAATACCAGGTCGCGACCGACCCGTTCGTGATCCACATCTTGTTGCCGTTGATCACGTATTTATCGCCCTTTTTCACGGCCGTCGTCTGTACGCCCTGCACGTCCGAACCGGCACCCGGCTCGGTCACGGCGTACGCGGCGAGCTGCAGCTCTTCGGTCATTGGGCCGAGGAACTTCTTTTTCTGCTCGTCGGTGGCGTGCATGATCAGCGGTGCCTGCGCGAGGCCGTTCGCTTCAATCG
>CAYFTY010000450.1:0-4489 GCA_964346045.1 uncultured Bradymonadales bacterium
GGCATGGGCGGCATGGGCTTCTGAGCCGACACTCTCGTCTAGCGAAAAGGCCGACCCCTCGCGGGGCCGGCCTTTTCTTTATGGGCAGTGGGCAGCTTTCAGCGATCAGCGCGTGCTTCACCCGTGCCCGGTAGTAGAGCGTCTCGTAATTCTCGAGCGCGCAACCCTGACGCTTCTCACCCCAGGCACTTCCGTCTGAAACCGCCGGCCAGACTCATTCAAAGCTGTCCTCCGAGCGTTCCTGAGGAATTTCGTGCAGATAGATATTGGTGGCTCCTACCTCCCGAAGGACGAGCTCAAGCTGCTGGTTCTTTCCGTCGCCTGCGAGTCACCGAGCAACTGAATATCACTCGGCGGCCTGCGGCTTCGCTTCCCACTCGGCGACCACCTCTGGATAGAGCTGCAAGAGCACGCGCTCGGGCGTCATCGGCGCGTCGAAGCCGAAATCTCCGTCGGGCCGCGCCGCTTTCAACGCATCACGAAGTGAGAAGTACGCGCCGATTCCATACATGAGCGGAGGCTCACCAACGGCCTTCGAGCCATACGGACCGGTCGGGCTGTCTTCCGTCAAGAACTTCACCTCGACATCGGGCGTGCAGTAAACGTCGGGCGCCTTATAGGTCGAGAGCGCATGCGAGAGGATTCGCCCGTCTTCGCCATAGGCGAGTTCTTCGAGCGTCATCCAGCCGATCCCCTGGGCGAGTCCGCCTTCGATCTGGCCCATGTCGACGAGTTCGTTGATGGGTCGACCGAGATCGTGCACGAGCTTCACGGTGCGAATGTCGTAGGTTCCGCGCAGCACGTCGATTTCGCTCTCGACGATGGCGGCTCCATATACGTGGTACGCGAACGGCCGGCCTTTCTCTTCGTTGGCGTCGAAGTGCAAGTTCGGGGTCGCGTAGAACGCATGCGCCGAGAGACCGATTCGATTCAGATAAGCCGTGATGACCACCCGCTCCCAATCCCAGCCTTCGACCGGCTCGCCCTGGTAATGCACCTGCTCGTCGACGAACTCGAATTCTTCGATGTCGTGAACGCCCAGCTCGCGGCCCAGCAGGTTTCGAAAGCGTTCGAGAATCTCGTTCGCCGCCATGATGGTCGCGTTTCCGTTGAGGTCGGTCGTCGCACTGGCCGCGCTCGGGCTCATATTGGCGATGCGCGTCGTATTGGTCGACTCGACGCGGATGCGTGACGGCGAGATGCCGAAGGTTTTCGCGGCGATGCCGATGAGCTTCGAGTTGACGCCCTGACCCATCTCGACTCCGCCGGTAGACAGGCTGACAGACGCATCGCCATAGATATGCAGAAGCGCCGATGCCTGATTCAAAAAGGTCTTGGTGAACGCAATGCCAAAACAGATTGGCATGACGGCCAGGCCGCGCTTGAGGTTGTCATTCGCCGCATTGAATTCGTCGACTTCGGCTCGCATCGAGGCCATGTCGAACGATTCGATGGCGTCGTCCCAGGTCCGCTGCGCGTGACATCCTTCGGCCTGCTGACCGTAGGGAAAGACATCCCCCTCTTGCAGAAGGTTTCGATACTGGATCTCTTCGCGCGAGAGCCCCATCTCGTCGGCCGCAGCTGCGACGGCGCTCTCTATCACGAACATCGCCTGCGGCCCGCCAAAGCCGCGAAACGCCGTATGCGGATGCAGGTTGGTTCGACAACAAGCCGCATAGATTCGCGCATTCGGAATGCCGTATGAATTCGTCCCGTGAAAGAGTGAACGCTCGAGCACGGCCGTCGAAAGGTCGGCCGATGCGCCCGAGTTTTGATAGAGGCGTGCATCGTAGGCGAGGATGTCACCATCGGCGCTAAGACCGATCTTGAAATCGGCGGCGTACGGATGGCGTTTGCCGGTCATCTTGAGGTCGTCGAGCCGATGCAAGACGAGCTGAACCGGAGCGTCGAGCACATAAGTCGCCAGCGCAACCAGGGCAGCCCATGGAGTCGCCTGGTCTTCTTTTCCACCGAAGCCGCCACCCAGGCGACGCACGTCGACTTCGATCTGATGGCTCGGGATACCGAGGATGCTGGCGATGGCTTTCTGCACGGCGTACGGACTCTGCGTCGACGAATGCACGCAAATACGATTGGCCTCGGTTGGCACGGCGCGGGCGCGTTGCGTCTCGAGATAGAGGTGCTCTTGCCCTGCGATGGTCAGCTCGCCCTCGACGACGACGTCGCACTCGTCCCAGGCCGCATCGACATCGCCCAGCGAGAAGGTCCGCGGGGTATCGATGAAATGGCCCTTCTCGTAGGCGACTCGGGGATCGACTATGGCTGGTCGCTCGGTGCAATTCACTTCGACGTGCTCGGCCGCAAGCCGCGCGACTTCGACGGTTTCGGCAACGACCAGCGCCACGGGCTGACCGATGTAGTGGACCTCGGTCGTCGCAAGCAGCTCTTCGTCTTGAATGATGGGCCCGAGCTGATTCTCGCCAGGTACGTCGCCCGACGTAATCACCGCGACGACACCGGGCATCTTCATCGCCGCTTCGACATCGACCGACTTCAACTCGCCGTTTGCTACAGGAGAGCCAACTACCGCCGAGTGCAGCATTCCAGCGGGCGGCGCTACGTCGTCAACGTACTCGGAGTCTCCACGAACGTGCCATTCTGCATCGTAATGTTTCATGCGACCTCCTTGAGCGAGATCTTCCCGTCAGCCAGTTTCAGAAAATGAGCCAGCAGAAACTGCCGGGTCAAAAGTCGTTTGTATTCAGCCGAACCACGGACGTCTGAAATCGGCGCAACTTCGGTCATCGCGACATCGATCGCATCGCGCACGAGTTGGCTATCGAGCTTCTTTCCGACCACGAATTTGCCGGTCTTCTTCAGCCAGAGTGGAATCGGCGCGACTCCTCCCGCCGTCGCACTGAATTCGGCGACGGTCACGCCATCAGCGCCAAGACGCATCTTGGCAGCAGCATTGGCCGAGGCGATATCGAGCGCCTTTCTCTTCGAGACCTTTTCGAAATTCACGACCGTACCACGCACCGGAATCGGCATACGAATCTCGGTTACGATCTCGTGCGGCTCTTTGTCGTATTGTTTGTAATCTTTGAAAAAGTTCTTCAGCGGCACGCTTCGTTCATCATCTCCGAATCGCATCACCAACTCGCTATCGAGCGCGAGCAAGATGGCGGTCATGTCGCCAATCGGCGAGGCATTGATGATATTGCCGGCGAGCGTCGCGCGATTGCGCAGGTGAAGCGAAGCGATCAGCCACATGTAGTGGTCAACGTCGGGCATGAAGCCTCGCACAACGTCGTTCTCGGCGAATTCTTCGAAGGTCGTGAGTGAGCCGATGGCGAGCACATCACCCGCCCGCCGAATGCCTCGCATCTCGGGGTATCGGTTGAGCAGCGCCACCTTCGAAGTCGGGATGTGTTCGCCCTGCTGCACGTAGAGGTCGGTTCCTCCACCGATGATGAAATCAGGCTGTGCTCCGTCGGCCGAGTGCCCGGCCTCTTGCGGTTCGATGGCAGCCAGCTCGTCGGCCGCCGTCCCGAAGTAGCCTGGAATCAGGCCGGCTTCGGCGAGCGCGACTGCTCGGTCGTCGGCCTCCCAGATATGATGGTGCTGCCCTCCGTCGGCGAAATCGTCGATGAGCGCCTGCCCTGCCCTCAGGATCGAACCGTAGCCCGTGCATCGGCAAAGGTTTCCGCTGATCGCGCGCTTGAAGCCTTCCATATCGGGCGAGGTCTTATTCTCGTCGAGCAAATACCAGGTCATCGAAACGATGAACCCCGGCGTGCAAAACCCGCACTGACTGCCGCCGGTGTTGACCATCGCGGCCTGCGCCGGATTGAGCTTGCCGCGGTCGGCAACGCCCTCGACCGTGACCACATGGCGACCATGCAGCTCGCCGAGCGGAATCAGGCACGAAGTCATCGGTCGGTACTTCACGCGGTCGCCGTCGAGCTCGCCGACGAGCACCGAGCAGGCCCCGCAATCACCTTCTTTACAACCCTCTTTGGTACCGACCAGGCGAATGTGATTTCGCAGGTAATCGAGCAATAACAAGCCGGGCGCGGCATCGGTGTCGATGCGCTTGCCGTTCAACAAAAATGAGACGCTTTCCATGGATGCTCCAAAATTCCGAACTGCACTATGTTCGGAAACTTGGGATCGATTGTCGAGTTGAGTCTCATCGGTCGCAGCGGCGGAGCCACAACGTGCCCTCTCGCTCGTACATCGAGAACGCCTGTGAGACCCTGCAGCAATGACCCGCGGATCACTCCGGCGCGTCTGCTGGCGTGGGTGGCGGGAAGAACCAGTCTCGTGGACGAACACGTAGGCGGTCGAGTAGCGCGACAAGAAGCCGACGCCACTGGCGAAACGACGTACGTCGCGACTCGAGCGACATGGCGAGTGTGAGCCCAAAACTCACGACGAAATTCAACAATCCAATACCGATCACGCCTGCAGACGCAAGAATCGCCGCCTCTGTAGTGATTGCACCAGGATCGGCCTGAATCGCAAT
>CAYFTY010000451.1:0-4489 GCA_964346045.1 uncultured Bradymonadales bacterium
AAGCTGCCAAATATTATGATGAGCCGGACGCAGGTCCATTTTTCATCGAGATCATCGAGCGGAAAGGCGACAACGGATTCGGCGGCGGAAATTTCCGTGCGCTGTTCGAAGCCATCGAGCGCGACCAGGAAGATCGTCCCTGAGCGGGCGCAAGAAGTGATTCGAGCGCGGAGTCATCGACTCCGCGCTTTTTTGTGAGCGGATTCGCCTTCAGTTGTACCGGAACGGAATCTCTTCAGCCCCGACAGGCTTGTAGCCGACCCGGGCCGGCATCACGCCGCTATGCAGAATACTGAAGACTGCATTGCGGATCGTAACCACCGTGCGGTTGCCGTCGGGCTCGACCCAGAAATTGATTCGGAACGGAATATACTGCGCGCCGAGCGTAAATTGCTGTGTTCCATCAGGGTTGGTCCCGAGACCGACGATGTAGAGCTCTCGCGTCTTCGCATTGGGGAAGGCTCGCTCGCTTGCTTCGAGCACCACTTCTTTTCCGTGATACGCGTCGGTATAGCGCTGCACGAATTCACTCACGGGGACGTCGTATACAAACTCGAAATCGGCACGGCCGTCATTGACCACCTGCCGAAAAGCGACCTCCGGATAATCGAAACGGACCGGTGGTTCATCATAACTCGACGGCTGAATCAGTGATGAAACAGACGCAGCTTTGGGCGCGTACGGCTTGTCTTGCGCGCTCGCCGGAAGACTCATGGACAGCGCGGCCGCGATCAAAATGAGCTGGATGAGGTATTTCATGGTCGTCCTCGTTGATCGAAGGATGTTACGGGGTTTGTAGACGTGGCAGACACCTCTGACATTCAATCTGATTCTTCGGGAAGCGGGTATTCAGCCATGGTCTTCTCGGACGCGCGCTGCAGAGCCTCGGCGTACTCGAAGTGCTCGCGCGCAACCCAGCTCGGCTCGCCGGTCGCCTTTTTAGAAAGTTCAGCATCGAGCGACACAAAGGCCGCGCGCACTTTTTCTTTCAATTCGGGGTCGGTCATCGATTTGATGGCCAGCGCCGTGGTCGGGACCGGGCCATGCTTTGAAAGGAGTCGTACCGATTCAGGCTTCTCGAGTGCCTGGACCGAGGGCGCACTCACCGAGACGGCATCGGTCTTTTTGCTGATGAGTGAAGCCAGAGCGGCAGCCTCATCAGGCGCAAATTGAACCTCCCCGAAGACCTTCGTCGGATCGTCATCGGGCCCAATCACCTTACTGTCGAGCAAGGCTTCGGTCGCAAAGAGAAACCCAGCCGCTGTGTCGCGTCCACCGAACATGATCTTCTTTGCCGCGAGATCTTCGAGTGAGTCGATTTTCGAGTCGGCTCGCACATACCACCCACTTTCGAACTCGACGCTACCGCCACGCTCTGCCGCGGCGAGCACGGTGAGATCAGCTTTATGATGCCCGGTATAGTACGGCCAGGCATCGAGGATTGCGATCTGAACTTCGCCGTCTCGCAGCGCCTCGAGGGTCTCGTTAAAATCCGGGTACGCCCGTGCAGTCGTTGGAACCCCCGTTTCTTTCGTGATCGCGTCCGCGAGCGCCTTTCCGCCCTCCATGTCCGTGCCGGAAGGAAGCGCAACCGCGAACGTCTTCGCTTTTTCGTCTGCCGCAGGCTTTTCGTCGACAGCCTGCGCTGCATCGACTTCGGCGTTCTTTTCGGCGAGCTTCTCTTTTTTGTCGCACGCGTTTGTAAAGGCGAGACAAAGGAGAGCCACCCAGATATAGGACTTCATCGCGCGCATGTTTCTTCCTTCTTCTGTAGAATGAATCGAAGAGTAGGTCGTCTTGCTCGTGGTCGTCAACGCCCGGAGGCCCAGAAGGTACAAAGGTATTGACACGAATCACCGACAGGAGTATCACACCGCTCCTGAATTCGCCTGCGGAAGTGGCGGAATTGGTAGACGCGCTGGCTTCAGGTGCCAGTGGTGGCAACACCGTGGAGGTTCGAGTCCTCTCTTCCGCACTGAAGCCCCATCCTCATGGATGCGGGCTTTTCTTTTGCTGCCTCCAGATCTGGACGCGAGCAATCTCGTCACAGCTCAGACCGTACGACTCGTAGAGAAGGCGCTGAATCGCGCCCCAGATCTCGACGGTTGGCTGGTCCTGGTGACGCTGAACGAGAAGCTCGAGCTGTCGGTGGTATCGCGGGTCGAGCGTGGGGGCAGGCAAATCATCGAATACAAGTCCGGTCTCGTCGGCCATCGCGATCAGCCAGTCGGCCGTGGCCAACGCATCACGCAACGCGCCCCCTTCGAGTTCGCCGATCGCCTGGCTCGACTGACGCGCCAGGCGCTCGCGGAAACGCTCCCAATTCATACCTGGCCGGGGTCGGGAGGACTCACGTATGCTTCGGTCCGCACCGATCGGCGATCGAAGCCCTCTTCGCTGAGACGCTCCTTCACCTCATCGACCATGGCCTCGTTGCCGCAGAGGTAAAAGACCGTCGACTCGGGATCATACTCGATCGCTTCCAGGGCGACCTGGACCCGGCCTACCCGGCCGCCACCAGACTGATATTCGGCCGCGTCTCGCGGTCGGCTACAGCAGGCGTGGTAGTGAAAATCGCGGTGTCCTCTCGCCATGCTCGTGAATTCGTCAGCGTAGAGAAATTGGTCTTCGTGACGCGCACCAAATACGAGGTCAACCCGGCTGCCTCTGGCGAGGAGCTCTTCGATTTGACCTCTCATCGCTCGATAAGGCGCCACCCCGGTACCCGTTGCAACCATCACGAGGTGTTCGGGTTCACCTCGGATCACAAAACGGCCGTGGGGTCCGCTCAGCGTCCAGACATCTCCAGGGCTCGCGGCCTCGACGATGGCGCTTCCTACTCCGTCGTCGACCAGCGCGATGCAAAACTCCAGCTGATCGACGTGCCGCTCTTCGATCTCGCGATTGGCCACGGAGTACGAACGGTTCAGTGACATCCCGTCGTGGTCGAAATGCATCATGAAGAATTGACCGGGATAGACCTTGAATACATCTCCGTCGCTGCGCTCGAGGCGCAAGGCCTTGACGTACTCGTTTAACATCCAGGTTTTGGTGATCACCGCGTCGAATCGTTTCGACATGTTTCTATCCGTGGGTTGGACTCATCGAAGATATCGAGTACCAGATCACTCGACATCGTGAATCACTCTCTTTCGGCCCGGCGAGGCAGATCATGGCGAAGATCATTTTTGTAGAAGACGACATCGAATTGGAAGTTCAGGATGGCAGCCAGATGCAAGATGCCATCGCTCAGGCCGGTGCCGCGATCGAGTTTGGCTGCCGTGAAGGAGAGTGCGCTACCTGCATCGTCGAAATCGTCGAGGGCGCCGAGAACCTGTCGCCCATGAACGAGAATGAAGACATCACGCTCATGGACGACGAAAAAGAAAAAGGTGTGCGACTGGCCTGCCAGCTGAGGGTGCTCTCAGGCACCGTCAAACTGAAGGCCGCCGAGGACGCGTTTTGACCTCAGAGCGGAAAGCAGAGGCCGACGTTTTCGCAAACGTACCCGTCCGGGCACTCTCCCGGACCTGAGCACACCTCTGAACAGATCGCACCTTCGTCGTTCCGCTCAGCGCAAACGCCCGAGGCGCAGTAGTCGTCAGGCTCGCCCTCGCAGACATCTCCTAGCTCGGCCGTGCCTCGCTCGCCCACGATGCAACATGGGACTTCGACGGCAGTCGAACCGATGTCACGACAGACTTCCTCGGCCTGACAGTCCACATTCGCAAAACAACCTTCGAGACCTGCCTCATCACAACTATTCATGACCGTCGGGGTCGTGTTGTTATTGGTGTTGTTCTGGTTGTTCGTTCCGTTGTTGGTGTTGTTGGCGTTATTTCCCGTCGTGTTATTGGTGTTGTTGCCCGTCGTGTTGTTGACGTTATTCGCCGTGTTGTTGACGTTATTCGCCGTATTGTTGGCATTATTCGAGACCTTATCCTTTTCGTCGTCGCCACAGGCAGCGAGCCCGACGAAAGCAAGGGCGAAAGACATCACGAGAAACTTACGAATCATACTACGTCTCCAGATTGAATTAGGATGCTTCGATCATAAGGCCTCGCGGGGGTCGTGAGAACCCCTGAATCAAATTTTGCGGTAGATCGTGCGAGTCGCGATGCCGAGAAGCTTGGCGGCGAGTTTCTTATCGCCTCCGGTCATTCTCAATGTCTCGTGAATCACCCGGCGTTCGATCTCGTCGAGCGAAGTCCCGAGAGGAATGTTGAGGACGCGACTCTCAGCCGGCGTTTCGGAGACATTTTCGGGCAAATCGTCGAGCTCGATGACACCGTCGCGATCGAGCACAACTGCCCTCTCCACGACATTCTCGAGCTCGCGGACATTCCCCGGCCACGAGTAGCCTTTGAGCGCGTCCATCGCTTCGCCGCTGAATCCGAGAATGTCGCGGCGATTCTTCTCACGATATCGATTCAGAAAATGTTCGGCGAGAAGCGGCACGTCTTCGAGTCGGTCGCGAAGTGGAGGCACC
>CAYFTY010000452.1:0-4485 GCA_964346045.1 uncultured Bradymonadales bacterium
AATTCTCGAGCCAGAGGCGCCCCTCGTCGGACGCATGCGCGACGTCGAAGAAGCTCTCGTGCAGAAATTGCAGGGAGATTTCTGGGGCTCTGAGCCAGGTCGTCCGTCGAAGCTGCTCTCCGAGCAATTACGCATCCAATTCGGCACCGAACTCGAACCCAACTCGAAGGGACTCGAGACCCTCGATGTTCTCTTGCTCGATCACACGCCACAGCGCATTCGCTGGATGACGCCGATGATCTTTCAGGCCATCTGTGATTTCATCGGTGTCGTCATTCAAAACGAATATCAGCGTCAGGTCGGCTGGGCCGAGTCCAAGATCGAGCCCGAAACAGGACAGCCACAACCGCCCCTGCTGCGTGTTTCGAAGCCCGAGGGTGCCGAGCTCTTGTCCATCGGTTTGCGAGTCGTGCAATGGTACGGACTTCCGCAGATGCCCGGACTCGCCGAGCGATTGCTGGACAAGCGGGTCGCGGCCGCGGTTCGAGACCTCTGAGGCGAGACCTCGCAGGCAGAACGCGACCCACAAAAAAACCCGCAGGCCGAGGGCCTGCGGGTTTTTTCGTTTGAAGGCGAGAACTTACTTGAGTTCGACTTCTGCGCCAGCACCTTCGAGAGCTTCTTTGACCTTCTCGGCCTCTTCCTTGTCGACGCCTTCCTTGACGTTGACCGGAGCGCTTTCGACGAGTTCCTTGGCTTCTTTGAGACCAAGACCCGAAACTTCGCGGACAGCTTTGATGACCTGAATCTTCTTGGCGCCGAAGCTGACGAGATGGACGTCAAACTCATCCTTCTCTTCAGCGGCTTCGCCACCGGCTGCCGGGCCACCGGCCATCATGACGGGAGCAGCGGCTGCAGCCGAAACGTCCCACTTCTCTTCGAGCTCGGTGATCAGCGCAGTGAGGTCGATGACGCTCATGTTGCTGAGAAACTCGACGACTTGTTCTTTGGTTACATCTGCCATTTTCTTCTCCTTGGCCCCTCTCGGGGTATCAGTTTATCTATTCGAAAGACTGGTTCTTTGTAGTTCGTGTGAGTCGCCTCAAGCGGCGATATCGTCCTTTCTCGCGCTGAGCACGTTGACGAATTTGGTCGGCGCGGCGTTGAGCGTGCGCACGAATTTCTGTGGTCCTGCTTTGAAGACACCAAGCAACTTGGCCAGAAGTTCGTCTTTCGAGAGCATCTCGCTGAGTTGATTGACCGCAGCTTCGTCGAGCATGCCCTCGCCGGGCAAGAATCCGCCCTTGATGACATATTCGTCGTGATCCTTTGCGAACTTCTTGGCGATCTTCGCCGGTGCCGGTGCATCTTCCTGACTGAACGCTACCGCGGTCGGTCCCTTGAAGTGGTCTGCAAGCTCTTCGAATTCGGTACCCTGAACGGCCAGACGCGCGAGCGTATTTTTGACCACCTGGTAATGAACTCCGGCTTTGCGAAACTCAGCACGCAATTCGTTGACGACGTTGACTTCAATTCCCGTGTGGGAAGTCAACACCACCGAACGTGCGCCTTCAAGCCCGGCACGGAGGTCAGCGACCACCTGCTCTTTCTGGCTTCTATTCACGTTTCGTCCTCCAGTTCATGGCCGCTGATGCGACCTAATCTAAACATCAAAAAACCCTCGCAAGTCGTAGCTGGCGAGGGTCATGCAAGAGCGCTGGCACATCGAGCAATGCTCGAAGTGGATTCTCCAACGCGTCTCGGCAGGACATTAAGAGTCACCCTCTTCGGGCTTCTCACCAGCGTCTTTGACGCGAGTATGGTTTGCTAGAATCGTTCTCGATTCGTCTCCAAATCCATGTGGCGCCCGCCGGACTAGCTGCCCGGCGAGGACGCGCTTTAAACCAGAAAGCCCCAGACACGTCAAGGGCTTTCGATTTGGTTTATGGGATCATCTCGGTGGCCCAGCCCGTATCGAGCTTGATGCCCGGTCCCATCGTCGCGCTGATCACGATCGAACGGAAGTACGGAAGCTTGGCGCTGGCCGGCTTCAAACGCGCGAGCGTCTCGCCGATCGAGCGAATATTGTCTGCGAGCTGCTCTTCGCTGAAGCTTGCGAGCCCGACCGGCAGGTGAATGATACCTGCCTTGTCGACGCGGAAGTCCAGACGTCCAGCCTTGAGCTCGTTGACGATTTTTCCGACATCGAAGGTCACCGTTCCTGACTTGGGGTTCGGCATCAATCCTCGAGGTCCGAGAAGACGACCGATGCGGCCGACCTGTCCCATCATATCGGGGGTTGCCACGGCGACGTCGAATTCGAACCACCCATCTTCGATCTTGGCGACGACATCCTCGGCACCGACGGCGTCCGCACCGGCCTCTTCGGCTTCGGCGGCCTTCTCGCCTTTGGCGAAGACCAGAACGCGCGTCGACTTACCGCGACCATGCGGAAGCACAGCCGAGCCGCGGACCATCTCCTCGGCGTGACGCGGGTTCACGTTCAGATTGAAGGCGGCATCGATGGTCTCATCGAACTTTGCCTTGGCTGTCATCTTCACGAGTCGAACTGCATCGTCGAGACCATAACGGTCGGCAGGGTCGATCGACTTCATCGAATCCTGATAATTTTTTCCTCGGTGTGCCATCGTCAGCCCTCCTCACGCGTTACGTTCACGCCCATCGACCGGCAGGTGCCGGCAACGGTATTCGCAGCCATCTCGATATCGTCGGTGTTGAGGTCAGGCAGCTTGATCTCAGCGATCTTTTTGACCTGCTCCCATGTGAGCGTCCCGATCTTATTACGATTGGGAACGCCACTACCCGACTTCTTGCCGAGCTCTTTGAGAATGAGCTTGGCGGCCGGCGGCGTCTTGGTGATGAAGTCGAACGAACGATCGGCATAGACGGTGATGACGACCGGAATGATCATTCCGGGTTGGTCCTGCGTCTGTGCGTTGAACGCTTTGCAGAACTCCATGATGTTCACACCGTGCTGACCGAGTGCAGGACCAACCGGAGGCGAAGGATTCGCCTGACCCGCGGGCACCTGCAGCTTGATCTGCCCTACAATTTTCTTCGCCATGACATACTCCTATCCATTGTGCAGTAAACGTCGAGGCTCGTTGGCTTCGGCGGCATGGCGACCGCCCTCGACTCCTGCGATTTATGCGCTCGATGAGCGCGTTATGCCGGAAAACCGGCCTCAAAAACATAGTCGCGATGCCAGGCATCGCGATTCAAATTCTCACGACAACGCCAGCACCATGCCCTGAGGCATCGTGCTCGACGCAATCTTATTCATCGGCTTCGGCGACCTGGTCGAAGTCGAACTCGACTGAGGTCGGACGTCCGAAAATCTCGACGTAGACCTTGAGGCGCTCTTTTTCTTCGTCGACTTCTTCGACCGTGCCGGTGAAGTCTTTGAAGTTGCCCTCGATGATGCGAACTTTGTCGCCCTGTGCGAACGCAAAGGTCGGCCCGGTGCTGATCGAACCCTCTTCGATACGCTGTTCGATCTGCTTGACCTCACTCTCGGGCACCGGGGCTGGCGCGCGCTGCGTGCCACCGATGAATCCGACGATCTTCGGCGTATTCTTAATGATGTGCCAGGACTGATCGTTGAGCTCCATCTTCACGAAGATATATCCGGTGTAGACCTTTTTCTGCACTTCGATTCGCTTTCCGTTACGAATCTGGGTGGTGGTCTCCATCGGGATGTAGATCTCCTCGAACCAGGCGTCAGAGCCGGTCGAGCGGATACGCTCCTCGAGTACGAGCTTGGCTTTCTTTTCGTATCCAGAATAGGTCTGGACGATGTACCATTTCTTTTCACCCACGGTCGTACCTCAACCCTGAACCAAAATGAGATCGGTCAAGTATTTCCAGATCTGATCGAAGAAGAACAGATAGAGACTGACCACGATGGTGAACAAGATCACGACGAGCGTCGACTTCTTGGTCTCGTCGAAATTCGGCCACGTGACTTTCTTGAGCTCGATGACAACTTCGGCGACATACGAGCGATAATCGTCGCGAATCACGAATGCCCAGTAGATGACGCCAGCGGCCAGTGCCACGGCGAGCACGCTCGTTAGCGTGATCGTGCTGCCCACGATGGAGATATCAGGCAGACCCTCGAATCCTTCCCAGATCGCCTGGACCACCTTATTGAAGGTGACCACCGCGATAATGAAGCAAACGGCGTAGAAAAGATTGACGTATCGGGAGACTTCCATGGTTTCGTGCTCCGTGGGCCGGTCGTCCAGGCCAAATGCCTACGACCTGCTCAAAGCAGGGGCAGAGGGATTCGAACCCCCGACCGTCGGATTTGGAATCCGATGCTCTACCAGGCTGAGCTATACCCCTGTGTAGACCGAAATTTTTCGGTCCAACGTGGTGACGCAGGGAACCACAAGCCGGCCCCTGCGTCAAATTCAGTTCCGAAAGCGGCTCGAGCCGCAAAGGCTCGATGACCGAAAACGGAGTTTACTCGGTGATCGCAGTCACAACGCCTGCACCGACGGTGCGTCCACCCTCACGGAT
>CAYFTY010000453.1:0-4465 GCA_964346045.1 uncultured Bradymonadales bacterium
GCTGCCTCGCTACGAGAAGCGGTCGAGCGCGTCATTTCACAATACGCTCAAATCGCTCTGCGATCTCTACGGCCTGCGCAAGGACGACTTCGATCGAATTGCAAACGAAGCACTCTATCTCGAGCACATGAACGCGGCGCGCGACGATAAAGAACGCATGCTCGACTGGGTTGTCCCGGGCCGAATCGTCGAGATTGGCCCCGGTGGAGGCATCGTTCTCGATCTGCTCGCCTCTCGTTTCCGCGACAGTGAGGTGCTCGGAGTCGACGTCAGCAAAATGGTGGTCGAAGAGCTCGAACGTCGAAAAGAACGCGAAGGCCAGCGCTGGGACATTCTCGAAGGCGACGCGTTCGAGCTCGAGTCTGTGATCGAACCCCTATCGGCGGATACCATCGTCCTATGCAGCCTGCTGCACGAAATTTATTCGTATACAGAGGTCGAGCGAGACGAAGGAACCCGCGAGCGCTTTCGGCTCGAATCGGTGCGTGACCTGCTGCGGGCTTCGTACCGCTGCCTCGCCCCGGGCGGCAGGATCATCATCCGTGACGGGGTCATGCCGCCAGACGAGCAACGCGTGATCGAATTTCTCGACCCTGATGGTCCCGATTTCTTTCGTCTCTTTCAGGAAGAATTCGAAGGCCGCAAGATTCGAGGTGAGTGGCTCGACGACCGGCGTGTTGCCGTGAGCGCTCCGGATGCCATGGAATTTCTCTATTGCTATACATGGGGTCCAGCAAGCTTCCCGTACGAGGTGCGCGAGCAGTATGGCGTGCTTCCGTATGACGAGTATCGAGACACGATTTTCGCGTGGCTTGGCGGCGAAGACGCAGTGGACATCATCGAGGTGCCTGACGAGCTGGCAAGCTACCTTCAGCCGGGGTATCGAGACGGTCTGGCCACGAAGATACGACTCCTCGATCGTGGCGGAGAAGCCGTCGAGCTACCCGATTCCAACGCATTGATGGTTTTCGAGAAACGGGCGCACTAATCCTGCCTCACACCCTGATCGGCCGACGAGGAGTCTCGTCGACGGCGCCCCGCGGTACAGCCTCTGCAGCATGGCGCACGCGATGAGGCGCTCAGTTCAACTTACGGCGCGCGAGCTGGATATACTGACGCGCATTCTTGTTGTTCGGATCCTTGGCCAACACGGCTTCCCACGCCTTGATGGCATCCTGATAGCGGCCGAGCCGATAATAGGACTGTCCCAGACTGATCCGATAGTCGATACGCGACGGCTTGAGCCGAACTGCATTGCCCTGGTATCGAACCGCTTTCGAGTATGCGGCTTTATCGAAGTAGACCTGACCGAGACCGGCATGGATCGTGTGGTTATTCGCATCCTCGCGCATGGCCGCTTCATAGAGGGTTTGCGCGGTGGAAACATCTCCTCGCGAATAGGCGGCTCGAGCACGCTTGGCCAGATCACGCGCTTTCGATCGATCAGGCTTGGCCTTCTCTTCAGGAGGCCGCTGAGGCTTCGTGGTCTCTTCGGGCTTTTCGGGCTTTTCGGGCTTTTCAGGTGGCGTTTCGATCGCCGCGACAGCCTCGTTCAAATCGCCCTCTGAGCCGGTATCGGCTTTGGCGAGAGCACCCGCATCACCGGCGCCCGCATCTACTTCGTCGACCCCTGTATAACGCCGATGCAGCGCACCGGCATACGCCTTCAATTCAGCGTTCTGCGGATCGAGTTGGCTTGCGTATCCAGCGAGATTGCGGGCAAGCAAGAGGCTTCCGTCCTTTTCAGCCGAGCGGGCTTGCTCGAGGGCGCGCTTCACAAACGCGTCACGCAGGCGAACGTACTTCTCTCCATCCTCTCCCTCGGCGCGTTTGAGTGCCTGAAGATGCGAGACAGCACTATTGCCGACAGGTTGAATCATCCGGCCGTCATCCATCGCTGCT
Source organism: uncultured Bradymonadales bacterium (assembly GCA_964346045.1). Classification (GTDB taxonomy): domain Bacteria; phylum Myxococcota_A; class Bradymonadia; order Bradymonadales; family Bradymonadaceae; genus CAYFTY01. The sequence continues at coordinate 1,903 of CAYFTY010000453.1, forward strand.
ACGATCTTGGCCTGCAACGCATCGAGGTCGGCGGGGTCTTCCTCTTCCGAGCTCGTTTCTTCAGCGGCCGCGACTTCCTCTGCACCCTCTTCCGGCTCGGGTTCCCAGATGAACTGGAAATAGACGAAGAGCCCGACGAACGCGATGGCCAGTGCGCCGATGAGCCCAAATACGACCTGACGGTTTCGGTTCTCGGCTTGCTCGTGATGCTCGGCGATCATCGAGTCTTCCCACGCATCTTCTGTGGTGCGTGAAAACCAGTCGTCGTCATCGTCCTTCAACTCGACGGATCGATCCATTTCGACAAACCCGATCTGCAGGCCACCATCCTCTTCCGACGGCTCCTCGTCGGACTCGGCTTCCTCGCCGTTATCGTCGAGTTGCGACTCCTCGGCTTCGCTGGGCTCGGGGTCGGCGACTTCGGGTTTCTCTTCGCTGGAAGTCTCGGATGACGAATTCGCTGCCTGAACTTCATCCATCAGCTCGGGTGAGAGCTGAACCGTCTGGCGACTATCCGAATCGTCGAGTTCATCCTCGAGGTCGGAACTGCCATCGTCGGTCTCGTCAGGGGCCGGTTCACCGTCTTTAGCCGTACTGGCGCCACTTCCGATTTTCGCGGGCTTGAGAATCTCTGCTTTCGAGTCCGAGTCCCCAACCCCTTCGGCGGATGCGTCGTCGTCGACGTCAGGCGCCGTTCCCAGATTTCGGACCGATCCCATCATCAGGGTTGAGCCGGCATCGGACTTCTGGCTTTCCTTTGCCTGCCGTTCGGCCTCTTTTTCGAGGGCTTTGCCGATGTTGCCGAGCATCATCGTCTTCTTGGTTTTCGTATCCTCGGCATCGTCCGCATCTGCTCTCGATGCCGGCTCAGACGTGGCCGATTCGTCTCTGCGCGTGGCCTTCGCAACAGGATTCTGGGCCGTCGACCTGAGGTCCTTCTGGGCCTTCTTCTTCTCATACTCGTCGAGCCCGGGGACTTCACTGCGGTCGATCTGGCTCATTTCGATCGTCGAATAGAGGTCGTCGTCTTCCTGACTTTCGGCGCGCTCTACTGGAGGCGCGAGCTCGTCGGGATCACGTTCGACGAGATTGGATAAGGCGGCCACGATCGCGGCAGGCGATTGGAAGCGTTTGTCCGGATTCTTGGCGAGCATCATCTCGACGAGCTGATCGAGATCGGGATGGACTTCACCACCGCTGCGGGCAATCGAGAGGCGAACGGGCTGCTCATGAACGTGTCGCCTGAGAATTTCGCCGCCGCTCGGGCCGACGAAAGGTGGTTTGCCGATGACCATTTCGTAGATCAAAACCCCCAGCGCATAGACCGCACTTCTCAGATCGGCCGCATCGCTGGATTCGGCGAGCTCAGGGGCCATGTACTCGACATAACCGACGAATGCCTCAGGCCGCGCCTTCAGGGCTTGCATCGGGTTTTCGACCCATTGTGCGTCTTCCGAGTACCATTCGCCGAGCTGCACGTTTCCGGCGCCGATATCGGTAATGAAGATCGAGCCCGGGTGCAGGCCGTGATGAGTCACGCCCGCTTCGTTCAACCATTCGATGATACGAGCGACGTTTGCTCCGATCTTGGCCGCAGTCTGCCAATCGAGTCGACCTCGCTCGTGCATCAATGAACGAATGCTCGGCCCTCGGGGTGCCGTCTCGACGATGAACGGAGGATCTTTATCGAGTTCAGCACGCAGAATGGTGGTCAGGGCGGTCGGCATCGGCGAGCCGACCTTGGCTCGCGCGGTCTCGACGAGGCGCAATGCGTCGTTCGCGGGTCGAAACCCACGATTGAATACCGTGACGTAGACCGGACGTTTCGTCTGGGTGAGCCGCCCCCCGTAGCGCTCGCCCATCGCGTCGGCGAACTCGATGCGTTCGAGTTTCACCGTCTCGGAGAGGGTGTCTCCGACCAGTTGACCAATCGATTCAGACGCTTCTTCGAGGCGGGTCCCGTCATTTTGGCAGAAGGACTCACCACTCTCAAAAAGGTCACCGCAACTCCGGCAAAACTTCAAAAACATACTCCACACATTTACCAAACGCGCTCACGCCTGCGATCGTTGCGCCTTTGGACGCCGAAGGATACCCAACTGATCGTCCGTTGTTAAGCGCTGATTCGCGTGTTAAACCGCCCCGGCCCAAGCCCTCAAATGGAGTCGAACATGGGTGCAGACGAAGAACTCAGTCTCGTTCAAAGATTGAGCCCGAATCTAGACGGCAAAGCGCGACGACATCTACGCTCGCTTGCACACGATTTGAACCCGATTGTCCTCGTCGGTCAGAAAGGCATCAGCGAAGGCCTCATCGAGAACTTCGAGGCCGCACTCCTCGCCCACGAGCTTGTTAAGGTCAAGGTCCACGACGCCGGTGCCATCGAGGAAACGGCCGAGGCCTTTCATGCCGCAACCGACGCGCAACTCGCGCAACATATCGGAAAGATGCTCATCTTCTACAAACCTCATCCCGAGGAACCCAAAATCAGGCTTCCGCGATGATTATCCAGATGAACCCCGAACATCCGCAGCCGCGCAAGATCGGCCAGGTGCACGAGATT
>CAYFTY010000454.1:0-4464 GCA_964346045.1 uncultured Bradymonadales bacterium
TGAAGGTCAGCAAGAGGGCGTTCTGAATCTGCACCTCGTCGATGAGCTGCGGGTCATCAAGCACGCGCAGCTGGTAGTTCAGTGACGCCCACTCGGTGAGTGACATCGCGACTTTTCCAACCAGCGCGATACGAGTGAGGTCGGTGGCGCTGCGGTCGGTTTCATCGTTGCTGATGAATGGAATCAAGACCGAGCCACCCAGATCGTAGGTGAGCCGCTTTTCGGCAAACGATCCGGTAATCCCCACGAAACCTTCAGCACCAGCCTGGATGACATCGTCGAGTTCGATGACCTCGACAACACTGACGGTATCCTCGTCGTCACTATCGGCGAGCACGCCATCCGCAAAGGTCTGCCGTGAACCGAAGCCGACGCGAGCGCTCAAATTGAAGGGCACTGAACGGAACGCTTCGGCGAACACACCGATGGACTCGTAGAGCGAGAACGGCTGGAAGGGATCCGAGAGAGTCAAGTTGGTGGTCGACAGAGTTTCCACCGTCCCGTCAGTTCGCGTGATCCGATAATCCACCTCTTCGGCGGTCACCAACTCGGTCTCAAAGAGCGCGGTGTTCAGAGCCACTCGCGCGAATGGACCAAACCACGAGAGCAGAAAGTAATTGTAGAGCGATTCCAGCTCGACCGTGTCGGTGTTCTTGACGAACTCGGGGATCGTCGGAGTGCGCGCCCAACTCTCGGTAATCGTGAGCGTATTACGAACCTCATGACGCTTGTAGAGATAGTCGAGCCCACTGATGAGCTGCAGACCAAAGAGCGTCGAGAGACCGTTCTGCTGACCAACGACGTCGCGATTGTCAGCGAGGTTCACGTTCGCTGCGACCGAAAGGGTACCATCAAAGCCCTGTCGCTCTTCGTCTTCGAGCCGCTCGAGTTTGGTATCGGGTACAATTTCTGTGACGTTATCGTCGCTCATCTGCGCGGAGGCAAATGAAGGAATCATCAAAAATAGCAGTGTAAAAATCAGACGTTTCATCTTGTACTCCATCGTTTGTTCAGTCGTTGATGACGACGCGATGCGGGTAGGGAATATCGATGCCTGCCTCGTCGAGCGCCTCTTTGACGCGTTGTGTGAGTTTCTCTTTGACGTCCCAGTAATCGTCGGTTTTGCAGACGACACGGACAGACCAGTCGATCGATGAGCCTCCGAGCGCGCTCAGGTACGCGACGGGTTCTTCACCGTCGACGATCTGATCGCCAAGCGTCCTGGCGGCTTCGATCAGAACCTCGCGGGTCTTTTCGATGTCGTCGCCATACCCGGTGCCCACTGCGACGTCGACACGGCGCGTCGGCGAATGCGTGATATTCTCGATCACATCCCCGAATACCTTGCCGTTCGGAATGATAATGCGGCGTCGGTCGGGTGTGTTCATGGTCACCGAGAAAAGTCCGATCTCGACGACGCTTCCGGTCTTGCCAGCGACGTCCACGACGTCACCAACGGTGAAAGGTCGGAAGACCAGCAGCATCACGCCGCTGGCCAGATGAGAGAGCGAACCCTGGAGCGCAAGGCCGATTGCGACGGATGCACCACCGATGATCGCGGCGAAGCTGGTCGTTTCGATGCCGAAGATGCTCAGGCAGGATAGAAGTGCCAGCAATACGATCGACCACTTGGCGACCTGTCCGCCGAATTTGATCAGGCTTCCGTCGAAGCGATCCGGTGCCTTCTTGATGATCTTGCGTTGGACCCATCCACCGATGAGCCAGCCGGCGTAGAGCACCAAAAGCGCGCCCAGCACTTTGATGCCATAGTCGATGATCATCTGAATGGTCGACTCTCCAAGCCCCCATTCGGCGAGCTGCTCCTTGAGCTTCTTCATACGTGCCTCCTGAACCTTGTCTGCGAAAGCGCGCAAACTAAAGCCTCAGATCTGAAGCTGCAAGTGGAGTTTGCATCGAAAGTTCGTGCGGTTTTTTGCACGTATCCATCGGTCCCGGTGAGATTGAGTGAGCATCCACTTACATGTTGAATTCACGGTAGGGAAGTGTTAGCAAGCGCGCACTTACGGAGGTTGCGGATGAACGAAAATCGACGCGAAGCATTCGAACGACTCGATTCCATCGCTGACTCGCTCGATGAGCAGATACTCCAGAGAGTCTCAGCACTCGTGGATGCGCAGGGCGTCGACGAACAGCCCTGGCTGATACTGGGCTGCTCGGATGGAATGGGCCTCAACACCCTGATTGCTGCTCTCGAGGCGCGGGTTTTGAAACACGCGCTCGGGGTCTACTGGGAGCCCGAGCATTTCCTCCAGCGCAACGAAGACGGAACGCCCGTTTCGCCGGTTCATATGGCGCGCGTCGAGAATGCGGATGCTCTTTCAGAGTGGGCACGACAACGATATGGGGCTGAGGTCGAAGTCGAGTACGCGAATGTCATTTTGACGCCCTCTCGCGGATTGAAGGGAGAACCCAAAGGCGAGGTCGCTGAGCTTCCCCAGAATCTTGTCGACGCATTCGAAAACGTGAGAGAGCGGGCTCCTGGCGATGCTGTCGTCATCAACTCAGTGGCGTTCGGAAAGTGGATTTCTCCTCGCCAGGACGAGGCACCGATCACCGTGCCCTCGGTCGACTTCGAGGGGCGGATCGTCGAAATGTCGACCAAGAAATATCATCCCAAGGGCTACGAGGAGACGCTCGATACGATGGGGCGTAATCATCGGGCGCTTCTCGAGGCCATTGTCGATCGCGGTTGGCTCGGGCCGCGTTCGCTCACCGCCTTTTATACATGGGCCGGTGGGTCCCAAAACGTCGAATCTTTGGAAGGTATCTATGGGCGCGCAGCCTTAGGCGACGCGAAATTGATCGCCGAACGTGACGTCGCGCGCTTCCGCATGGAGCACCCCATCGACGAATACGGCGCGCATGCAATCGTGCGTCTTCCGGCGTTTTTGTCGGCCGCTCTGATGGGCATTCCAGGAGGCGGACTCTTTGGACTCGTGTCTCGACATATGTTGACCGAGAAGGGCGAATTCGACGACATGCCGGCACTCGCCTCGAAGATGATTCGAAAGCTCTTCGGACCCGAGTGGGTGCGGGAAAACCCCATCTCGCAAATCGAACTCGACCTTGCCGAGTGCCTCTGGATCGACGAAATCTCGGCGAATGTCGAGGAAGCGCACCGGCGAATCGAAGCCTACGATGGCGACTTCCCGATCGACGCCGATCGAAGCGCGCAACTTCTCGACGGACTCGTCCCGGTTCACTACCGCTCGATACTCTCGCGATTTCGTCCTGGCGAGTCCAACTCGGCCCTCGAGTTTCGATGCAGAGCTGACGAGCTCACCTGGGGGCTCCCGCGACGCATTTTCGACGCGCTCGATCTCTCGCAGTCCACCCCGACTTTCGAACGACTCTCGTGGTCTGTGTCACTTCCGGGAGAAGTCCATCTCCAGTTGTGGCGCGGGAAAGAGCGGATCGACTATCTGGGATCGGTCGATGGCCGAGAGGTGGTAGAAGGGTATTGCGAGCTCGGCAAGCCGCCTGAAAGTCTCGAGGTCGATCCGGCCGAAATCGGCACACCGGTCGAGCGATTCGACGGGGAAAACGAGGCTGCCGACGAGGTACTCGCCATGGCGGGAGGTCTCAGCGGCTCACCGACCGAGATCGAAACACGCCTCGCATCCGCGATGCCGACGTGGCCTATCGTTGCATATCGACGTGACGAGCCAGGTGGTACGCGATTTACCATTGTCGACAACAAGGCTAGGGTGCTGGCGCAGATGATTACTCGCTGACGCCGGGGACCCATGTCGCACCCACCGCTCAAGACCGATTCGCCCACCGAGATTGTCGACTTTATCATCCACGAGCGAGGGACCAGCCTCAAGGTGGGCCTGCCGCTCGGCGTCGGTAAGCCAAATCATATCGTCAACGAGCTCGTCCAGCGCGCACTCGATGGCGAAATCCACGACCTGACGATCTTCTCGGCGCTGAGCCTACAGGCCCCGACCCCCGGCTCATCGTTGCTGGAAAAACGCCTCATGGGGCCGATCATCGAGCGTCTCTACGGGGATTATCCGGGACTTCTCTATGCCGATTTGCGCTCGCGGGGAGAGCTGCCCGACCACATCGTCATCAAAGAGTTTTACTATCCACCGGGCTCTCTCCTTCATTCGGCGGCGGCTCAGCGAAACTATATGTCGGTGAATTTCACCGATGCCTATCGAGCGATGGCCGAGTCGGGGCTCGACGTCATCGCTCAGATGGTCGCACCCGCAGGCGAAGACTTCGATCTGAGTTCCAATCCCGACATCACGCTCGAGCTGATTCCGATGCTGCGCGAAAAGCCTGATCCGCCGTTGGTGGTCGCGCAGGTCAATCGGCGGATGCCAGCCATGGGGGATTCTGCGGTCATGCACGACGAGCTTTTTGACGCCGTGCTCGACAATTCCGAACTCGACTTTGAACTTTTTGGCATGCCAAAAAGTTCAAAGTCGAGTTCGG
>CAYFTY010000455.1:0-4449 GCA_964346045.1 uncultured Bradymonadales bacterium
GAAGTTCGACCCTTGCATCTGGCAGTGGTTCGCCATCAGCGCGAACAATCCGTGTCGTGAAGATCGGTTTGGGCGCCAGAGTGATCGGAGACGAATCGCTGCCCATCTGAACTCGCACGACCTCAGCGGTCGATGAGAGTGGATGATCGGCCGGCGTCGTGACGCCCACCCTGTATTCGCCGGTCGGCAGAAAACTCTCGAAACGAGTGCTTTCGCCGAGTGATCTGCGAATTTTCCACGAGCCCCAATCGAAGGCGCCCGTGAACTCTACGTTCACATTCGCAAGCTCGACGTTCAACTCGCCCTGGGTCTGTACCGTCGTCGAACGCACAAGCCGTGGACCACTGATCTCGGAAAGGTTGAACTCGACGATATCCGGGCACTCCTCGGTGCAGTCGATGGCGTCGGCGAGCACGATTTCACGCACTTCGCTTTCGGTTTCCGTCGTGATCTGGACGTCATAAAGACCGGTTTCCGGGTAGAGCGAAAAATCGTAATTCAACGAAGCATCGGTCGCGGCCACGGTCGACGTTGCACCGTTTCGCTTCGAGATCGCGACGACTTTTGCGTCTTCGAGAACCCGCGCCTGCGTGGTCCCCGGAGTGGGCGTGTCGACGATCACTGCTTTGACCGTCGCTGCACGCGCAGGAATCGTAAGCTGCGGGTCCGTGTCGAGCGTAAACTCGAGGCTTTTCCAGACGCGCCCGGGAATCGACGGGTCATCGGGCGAGAACGTGACGTCGTAGACGCCGGGAAGCAAAAGCACCGAGTAGAGCGAGTCCTCTTCGACGCTATGTTGCTGCGTGAAGCCCGAGTTATAGGTGTCCTGACGTTTGAAAGAGAGCGTGCCTGTTGGCCCGTTCGACGAGACTCCAGCGGCATCGGAGTAGAGCAGGCGGCCTTCGATGCGCACGCTCGAGCGAAGGGCGAGCGTGAGTTGCTCGTCGAGGTCGACTTCCGTCGGTGAGACGGCCTGAGGTCGCAAGAGTGACGAGTTCGGTGGCAGCAGTCGAAAACCGATTTCACGCGATTCGGTCTCGTCGACCGAGCAGAACTCGTATCGACAGATCTTCCCGGCCTCGCAATCTGCGTCAGAGCCGCACTGGGCCCCGAGAGACGAAACAGAATCCTGATCCTGCGCAGCGCAAGATGCTGCGGTCAGCGCGAGCGTCATCAGCGCAATCCTGATCATCGTCGTGCTCATTGCGCGCATGCACCCTCCGCAATCTCGAAGACCCACGAATACGACACCATGAAAGCGTCGTCGGCCGGACTCACGCTATCGGGTGTGATTTCGAGGAAGGGTCGGTCCGTGACGTAGAGAAAGATCGTCTCGCTTTCGGCATCGCGCGTGGCGACCGAGCAGGGATTGAACGAGTAGTCGGCGCCCTCGTAGCGAAGATAGATGCCCCGGTAGAGCTCTTCCTGGTCGGGAGCGAGTTGTGCCTGGCTATTCTTTAGCTGACCACCGCGCTGACCAATGAACGCGTAGTAGAGGGCCGTCTCGACATTGGGGTCGAAAAGTTGGCTGGCCTCGACAGCAATCGGGGTCGAGTCCGTCACGATGATGAATGGATCGGCGGGGATCACACGGTCGGAGTCGATGAATGGCGACTGATTGATCTCCGGTGGCTCGGGCTCGATCGGAGGCGAAATCAGGCAGCTTGTTGTCGTGGCGAGGCAAAACATGACGACCACCAGGCAAACGCATCTCTGTGTCGACACGCGCCGAAGCAGAGGATTCATTCCCAGAGTTTGCACGTCATGTGCCAGCATTGTGTGGAGCTCTAAGTAACTGTATTAAATGGGTTATGTCTCATCGGTCGCGTTCGGGCTCGTCTCGATGCATGACAACTTTGTCATAGCTCAGACATTCATGTCCTTTTCGAGGTACCGGAAGATCGTCCGTGGATCGACGCCGAGCTCCCGCGCGGTCTGTGTGCGGTTGCCATCGTTTCGCTCGAGGGCCTCCATGATGTACCGATACGAGAATTGCTCTTTGGCCTCGGCAAGCGGCATGATCTCTTCGAGTACTTCGGGAGGCAAATCGAGGTCCTCGGCCGTGAGTACGGAACGATCCGAGAGAACTACCGCCTTCTTGAGACGATTTTCGAGCTGGCGAATATTGCCGGGCCACGGATATTTTTTCATGGCGGCAATGGCATCCGAGCCAAGCTGTTTCTTGCCCACCCCGAATTCGTCGCAAAGCTCCTGGATCAGGTACTTCCCGATGAGCACCACGTCGTCTCCGCGCGTTTTCAGCGGCGGCAGACGCAACATTACGACATTGAGGCGATAGAAGAGATCTTCGCGAAATTCCCCGGCTTCGACGAGCTTTTCGAGGTCGCGGTTGGTAGCGGCGACGATGCGAATATCAACCTTTTCACTGTGGGTCGCGCCGACTTTGGTGATGGTCCGCTCCTGCAGCACGCGCAGCAATTTGACCTGCAGATCCAGAGGCATTTCGCCGATCTCGTCGAGGAAGATCGTGCCTCCGTCTGCCGCTTGAAATTTACCTTCCTTGGTACGCGTAGCTCCGGTGAACGCGCCCTTTACATGACCAAATAGCTCGCTCTCGAGAAGGGTTTCGGGAATCGCGCCGCAATTGATGGTGATGAAAGGTCCGCCGCTTCGAGGACTCCGGGAGTGAATCTCATGTGCGATCAACTCCTTGCCTGTGCCGGTTTCGCCGAGGACCAGCACGTTGACGCTGGTCGGTGCGACCTTTTCGATGATGCGGAAGACTTCTTTCATGGCCTGACAGGCGCCGATGATACTGCCAAATCGCTTGTCGTGGAGACGCTGCGCGAGCGCTTCGTTGTCGAGTCGCAGGTCATTGACCATCAATGCGTTCGCGACGATGAGCGACGCCTGCCCGGCAAAGGTAGTGAGCAAGTCGAGATGATGCTGCGTGAAGAGGCTCGCGACGTTGTCATTGCCGACGTAAATAATCCCGAGCAGCGTTCCTCGATCGAGAAGTGGAACACACATCACGCTCGATAAATTCAGGTTGATCACTGATTGAGAGCTGTTGAATTCGGCATCATTCAGAGCGTCACTCACGATGATCGGACGACGAGTCTGCAAGGCCTTCTCAATGATCGAATCCGAGACCTGTTCCTGTGCGTCGAGGATCGTCTCTCGATGGACGTTACGGGCGACCTTGATGGCAAGCCCGTCGTTTTCCGCCAGTATCAAAAAGCCTTTACGGGCACCCGTCAGCTCGATCACCGAGTCCATCAGCGATTCGAGAAGCTCGGGGAGGTCGTATTCGGTGAGCAGGGCCTCGGAAAGCTCGCGAAGACGCTGAAAACCCTCGAGTTCTTTGGTCTGCGCGAGACTGGGGTCCGGCGCGGCCGACGCGTCTCCGAGAAGCGAAATCTTCAGCTCCTGGTCGCCGATCTGAATCACGTCGCCGTCGCTGAGTGTATATTTCCGTTTCTTCTTATCGTTGACGTAAAGCGCGACACGCCGATCGGTGGTCTGGATGACGAAATGCTGTCCGGTGAAGTGTAGAGTCGCATGAGACGGCTCCACGCCTTCGCCGCTCAGAACGATATCGTTGGCGGCGTCAGAACCAATTGCGGTGATATGTTTGAGCAACGGAAACTTCCGGGAGGTTTCCTTGTGCGTCAGCGTTGGCATCGGCAGCCCTGTTGATGCGGGGAAGGTGGCGCAGATTCTAGCGCAGCAAACATTACCATTTCCATTCGAACGTCCATCCTAACGGAACGTTCAGATCAGTACCAGATGGCTCTACCGGGCCAAGCTCGGGCGGGGGCGCGTCGAGCGCGCGGATGGTGATGTCGTATTCTTCGAAGTTTAAAACCGCGTCGACGACCGAGCCTGCCCAGGTCAACGCGAACGCGGCGAGTGAGCCGTACATGACGCGGCGCCAGGTCAACGCGTCGGCAAATGCTCCCGAACGCCCGTCGTCGCCGGTGTCGAGCAGACCGTCATCGCTCTGGGCGCGTAGAGACTCGATGACGAGATAGCTCGCGATGTTGAGCCCCAGCGAAAGCCCCTGAGCGACCGCAAAGAGCGTGCCTTTGACCAGATCGCCGTTTTGAAATTGACCGAGTCCGAAGGGGAAGAATGCAAGAGCGAGATTGCGACGTTCGACCTTTCGCTCGACGTAGAGGGTGTCGACGGCCGTTTCTTCGCCTTTGCCGCCGCGCTCCGCGCGAAGTCGAGCAAGTTCTTCGGCATTCTCCTCACGAACCTCTTCGAAGACTTCGACGACACTCGCCGGATAGATCAATGGGTCCATCTGAAAATCAGGTCTCTCACGCAAAAGCTCGAGGAATTGAGTCCTCGCCGTGTCGAGAAGCGCGCGTCGTCTGCCGGCGTCGGTGACCTGCTGAGCTTCAAAGAAAAGACCGACTCCGAAGAGCTGACGCGCTTCATTGCGCCGGGCGCCGGACTCCAGTCGTGGCTCGGGTAGTAAGA
>CAYFTY010000456.1:0-4447 GCA_964346045.1 uncultured Bradymonadales bacterium
TGCTCGGGGTCAACCTGCGCTACCTCGCCGGTCTCGCCGCCGCCGCCGCCGTCGATGGTGTTGATGGTGTTGGCGAAGCAGAGCACCGTCTCGTTGTAGCTGTCGGAGTACTGGATGGCGACCTCGACGATGGTATCGCCGACCTCCTTCTCCACATAGATAGGCTCGTGGAGCGGATCGCGGTCGCGGTTGATGTAGCGGACGAAGGAGAGGATGCCGCCCTCGAAGTAGAAGGTCATCCGCCGCGCCGGCGTTTCGCGCCGGTCGATCAGGTCGATGGTCACCGCTCGGGTGACAAAGGCCATCTCCCGGAACCGCTGGGCCAGGGTGTCGAAGTCGTAAGCCACGTCCTTGAAGAGCGTGGGGTCGTAGCGGAACCGGACCGTGGTGCCGGTGTCGTCGGGATCGCATTCGCCGACGACCTCGACGAGGTGGTCGAAAGGGCGACTGTAGCTGGTTTGCGCGGCGTGATTACTGCCGATTACGACGAGTCGACTCGAGAGCGTGCAAAGGCGCTCGTCGAAACCTACCGGGGCGCATGGCGGACGATAGGCCTGCATCCCTGGGCGGTCCTCGATCAAGCAGACGCCGAGAAGGTGAGCGCGGCCCTCGACCAGGTCGAAAACGACGTCGCTGCATCCGAAGATATGTGTGCGATCGGCGAGCTTGGGATGGATTGGTATCGTGATGGCAGCCGAGAATTCGCCGAACTTCAGCGCACCGCATTTCGCCGGCAGCTCTCGCTGGCGCGAGAAATGAATCTACCGATTGTGATCCACAGCGTTCGCAGCCATGAGGATGTCCTCAAAATTCTGGCCGACGATGGTGTCCCCGATGCAGGTGGTATCATTCATGGATTTCAGGGCTCGGCGCCACAGGCGAGGCGTTTTCTCGACATGGACATCGATCTCTCGATCGGAACCACGCTCGTGCGTGGGGGTTCTGAGAAACTATCGAAAGTTCTCGCCGATGTTCCTCGGGACCGGGTTCACGTCGAGACCGACTGCCCGAGTCGGCCGCCGGATGCGGTATCCACCGAGCGCAACGAGCCAGCCTTTTTGACACATGTGATTGCAAGGCTCGCCGAAGTTTGGGACACAGACGAAGAAGAGGTTGCTGCGTGGACCGAGTCGAATACCCGCCGAAGGTTTGCGCTTTCGGATGAAGTTCTCGAGCCGAGAGAAGAAGGAAAAGAGCGATGAGTACCGAGAGCATGACCAACGAAGACCAGATCGATGCACCAGCTTGCCAGCGCGCTGACGAAGAGCCACGCGAGGACGATCACGGAACGGTGCGCTATGAAGCCCGAACGCTACGAGGCGAATGGAAGTTGCATCGCCGTTGGGATCGAGCAGGTCGACTGCTCGGCGAAGATTCGATGCACACGCTCTCGCAGAAACACGTCGTGGTCTTTGGCCTCGGTGGAGTCGGCTCGTTTACCGCAGAGGGACTGGCTCGGACCGGGCTGGGTAAGCTCACGCTGGTCGATTTCGACCGGGTCTGCGGCACCAATACGAATCGGCAGCTGCACGCGATGAAGGGCACGTATGGCAAATACAAATCCGATCTCATGGCCGAGCGCTGCAGCCTCATCAGTCCCGAGACCGAGGTGATCGGGCGCCGCGCGTTCTATCACGAGCCGACGAGTGAAGAGCTTCTGGATGGCGTCGACTACGTGGTCGATGCAATCGATAACGTGACGGCCAAGATCCACCTTCTGAAGACCTGTCTCGAGCTCGACATCCCTGTGGTCTCGTGCATGGGAGCGGCTGGCAAACTCGACCCGACCTTGATCGAGGTGGCGGATCTTTCAGAGACGCACACCGATCCTCTCGCGCGCGCGGTGCGTAAGGTGATGCGTAATCGATACGACATCGATACCAAGACCCACGTCGGTATCCAGTGTGTTTTCAGCTCGGAGCATCGTCATGAGCCGCAGGCGTTGAGCTACGACGAAAATGCCGGATTCATCTGTATTTGCCCGACCAAAGACAACAATTTGCACAGTTGCGAAGACCGAAATCTCATCGAGGGTACCGTGAGTTTCGTCACCGGTACTTTCGGGCTGGTCGCCTCGAGCGTGGTCATTCGAGACCTCACGGGGCGTTAATCTCGCCGTGGAATCTGCATGTTATACGAAGAGCGCCGAAATCTGATCGAAGAAGAGTGTGGCGTATTCGGCCTGGTCGGTCACGACGAGGCCGCAAATCTAGCCTATCTGGGACTCCATGCTCTTCAGCACCGCGGTCAGGAGGCAGCCGGCATCGCCACGATGGACGGCGGAGACCTGCAGGTGCAGCGGCGGCTCGGGCTCGTGAGCGAGGCCTTTACCCAGGACGTTCTGGCCAAGCTGCCGGGTCGACATTCGATCGGTCACGTCCGATACAGCACCACGGGAGAGTCGGCGATCCGAAACGCGCAGCCGATCTCGGTCTCGACCAAGTTTGGCCCCATTGCACTGGGCCATAACGGCAATCTCACGAATGCCAATCAGCTCAAGCGCAAGCTCGAGTCGCAGGGGAGTATTTTCGGAACGAGCACTGACACCGAGGTCATCGCGCACCTCATCGCGAGAAGCTTTGCGGGCGAGACGCTCGCAGCGATCATCGATGCGCTCAGGCAGGTCAAAGGGGCGTTCAGTCTCGTGGCGCTCACGCCGAAATTCATGATGGCTGTTCGTGACCCATACGGAGTGCGACCGCTCGTACTCGGGGAGCTCGATGGGGCACCGGTCGTCGCGAGCGAGCCTTCGAGCTTTCAACTTCTCGGTGCCGAGTACGTGCGTGACATCGAGCCGGGGGAAATGCTGGTCATCGACCTCGAGACCCGGCAAATCGAAGTGCGTCACCCCTTCGAGTCGGTCGAGCCCAAGCCCTGTATCTTCGAGCTGGTGTATTTTTCGAGACCCGACAACCGGATTTTCGGCCGGGATGTCTACGAAGCGCGCAAAGAAATGGGTCGTATTCTGGCCCGGGAATCACACGTGGAGGCCGACGTGGTGATTCCGGTGCCTGACTCGGGGGTTCCGGCGGCGATGGGGTATGCCGCCGAGAGCGGTGTGTCTTTCGAGCTGGGCCTGGTGCGCAGTCACTACGTAGGCCGAACGTTCATCGAGCCGACGAGCCAGATTCGACACTTTGGTGTGAAGCTCAAATTGAGCCCGATCGAGAGTCTGATCCGTGAAAAACGGGTCGTGGTCGTCGATGATTCGATCGTACGAGGGACGACGAGCAAAAAGATCATCCAGATGATTCGAGATGCTGGCGCCTCAGAAGTCCACGTTCGCATCGCCAGTCCGCCGACGACGCATCCCTGTTTCTACGGCATCGACACGCCCGAGAAAGACCAGCTCATCGCCTCGCGCCTCTCGATCGAAGAGACGCGCGATTTCATCAAGGCCGACTCCCTCGCCTATATTTCCATCGATGGCCTGCGCGAGAGCGTGGGGGCGACGAATTCGACCTTTTGTGAAGCATGTTTCACGGGTGAATACCCGATCGAACTCGATGAAACCTATCGAGAAAAGATCAGCGGATGACGTCGCCAAAGCGCTCCCAGCGTACACCGTCTTCGGCTTTGGACCACCAGATCACCATCGCGCGGCCCTTGATGTAATCGATGGGCACCTGTCCCCAGCAGCGTGAATCCGACGAGTCGTCTCGATTGTCTCCCATCACAAAGATATGTCCCGGTTTGACTTTGATCGGGCCGAAATCGTTGCTCTTACCCAGAAAGCGCACGGTGTAGCTTTTCTCGTCGTTGACCTCTCGTTCGACCGTTTCATAGGGCGATAGGAATTTGCCCGTCGTTTCTTTGCGCAGAAAGGTCCGCTCGAGTCGAGCGCCGTTGACGATCACATCGTTTTTGCGGACTTCGATCGTATCACCGGGTATCCCGATGATCCGTTTGATCATGTCTTTGTCTTTGCCGAGGCTGCTTCGCGTGATGCAGCTTCGGTTCGAGGCGGGCTGCAGGCTGAGATGCTTTTTCGCTTCGGATCGCGGGAAGGTGAATACGACCACTTCACCACGCTCGGGCTCCTCGAATCGCACCAGGTAGTTCTGGGTGAAAGGAACCCGGATGCCGTAAATGAACTTATTGACGAAGAGATGGTCGCCTACGAGCAGGGTCGGCTTCATGCTCCCCGACGGGATCTTGAACGCCTCGACGACGAACGCGCGCAGGAAAAGCGCAAAGAGGATGGCGATCCCGATGCTCTCGGCATACTCGCGCCAGGCGCTCTTTTCATAAGGTTCGAGTTCGCGCGTTACGAGGCCCTCGACGCGCTTGCGGGCGTCTCGCACGTCTTCGATATCCGCATCACGCAACGCGTGCTGCAGGTCATTCAAAGCTGCTTCGAGACTCTTTCTGCCTGTCTCGGGCATCTTAGACGTGCGCTTGGTTCGCGCACGCGCATCCTTGAGTACCCGACGGGTCTCTTCGATAA
>CAYFTY010000457.1:0-4443 GCA_964346045.1 uncultured Bradymonadales bacterium
ATCCGCGCAACCCCACCCCACGCCGCTGCCCACCCCTACCCCACACACCGTGGGCGATTCTCCCATCAAGGGCCCCGAGGACGCACCGGTTAGCATCGTGATGTTTACGGACCTGGAGTGCCCCTACTGCGCGATGGCCCACGCCGAATTCAAGGAGATTCTCGACTCCCGTGACGATGTGCGGCTGGTGTTCAAACATACGCCGCTCCCCTTCCACGAGAATGCGGTACCTGCATCGGTCGCCGCCATCGCAGCCGGTGAACAGGGGAAATTCTGGGAGTTTGTCGAGATCGCTTACGCGAACCAGGACAAACTCGGGCTCGAGGCGCTGGCCGGTCATGCGAGCGCGATCGGCCTGGATGTGGAGACATTCAAGGAATCGATGAGTCAGCGCAAGCATCTCGAGAAGATTCAAGCGGATATCGATCTGGCGGTACGAGTCGGTGTACGCGGAACTCCGACGATTTTCGTCAATGGGGCACGCCTCGAGAGCATGCTGCCGGCCGAAGAAATGGTGGCCTTGGTCGAACGAGAAAAAGCCAAGGTCCAACGATTTGTCGATGCCGGTGTCGATCCGGCCGAGGCGCAGTGGCGAACGATAGCGATGAATTATACGCCCCCCGAAGCTGGGCCCGAGCCGCAGCAGCCGACCGAAGAGCCCGAACCCGAGATCGCATTCATCCCGGTCGATGGACGCCCCGTCAAAGGCGCGGAGGCCGAGAGCGCATTGGTGACCATCGTCGAGTTCTCGGATTTCGAATGTCCGTTTTGCTCGAAGGCCAACCCTGTGCTCGCCAAGGCGCTCGAGACTTACCCCGACGAAGTGCGCATCGTTTTTCGGCACTTCCCGCTCACCCGAATCCATCCGAATGCCGTGCCCGCCGCTGTGGCCGCGAACCTCGCGCACGAGCAGGGGAAATTCTGGCAGATGCATGACCTGCTCTTTGAGAATCAGGAGTCGTTGAGCTTCGAGAATATCACCGAGCTCGCCCTGGGTCTCGGCATCGAACAATCCGCACTCGATGCTCGTTTCACCGATGATGGCGTCGACGCTCCAAAGCTCATCGAAGACATGCAGCTTGCGACCGAAGTCGGGGTCCAGGGAACCCCTGCATTTTTTGTGAACGGCGAGCCTCTCTTTGGTGCTCCGGCCGAGGAAGATTTCATGGAGCTCCTCGCGACGGAGGTCGAAGAGGCTCGCGCCCTTCGTGACGAGACGGGGCTTTCGGGGGAAGAGCTCTATCGAGCGATCGTCGACGCCAAAAAGGAGTCCGAGTGAAGTCGTTGCCGCTGCTCTTCCTCGCGTTGCTCTCGAGCTGTGCGAGTGTCGAAAGTAGCCCGGAGACGGCACCGGCGTGGGTCGAAAAAGCACTCTCCGCACGGGAGCGCGCCCCCCTCGTCGAATCTCAGGCAAAGCTCTTCGTCGGCACCTATCGCGAGACTTTGAGCCGTGTCGACGGACCTACCTGCCGTTTTCGACCGACCTGCTCGGGTTTTGCCGAAGAAGCACTCTCGACCTACGGCGCCTGGGGCATCGCATTGACCTTCGCGCGGATACAGCGCGCTCATGTTCACGATATCAAGCGATACGAAAGCCATGGACGTGAGGTCCACGACCCCCTCTCTGCCCACGCCTTCTGGTTCGATGCGTCGCACCAAGACTGGCACTGGTATCACCACGTCGAGTCGATCCGATGAGGTTTTTCTGGCTGCCATGCATGTTGAGTCTGCTGACGACCTCGGCCTTCGCGACCACCGGCGTCGACGTCGCCCGCGCGCATGCTGAAACCGCCGTGGCGGCGGCTCATCTGGCGACCGAAGCCCCGAGGCGAACGGATACGAATATCGACGCCAGGCGCGAGGCGGCCATTGGCATTGCGCTCTACGCCGAAGGTGATGATTTCCGCGCGATCACTGCGCTGCAGCGCTATCGACTTCTGGACGGATCGCCTCAGGCTGCGTATCTCAGTCGCCTGATCATGGGCCATATTCACGGTCGAAATGACGCGCATCGAGAGGCACGGCGCTCGTATGAACTGGCCGCAGCGGATGCCCCTGCTCCGGTCGACCGGCGCTGGGTCGAGCTTCATGCGGTTCAAGAGTCCTGCATCGGACTCTCACTCTACTTCGAATGTCGCCGGGTCTACGACGAGCTCATGGCTTCACCCCGAGGCGAAGAGCGCGTCGACGAGGTAACGAAGTATCAGTCGGCCTTTGTCGACGTCGTCCTGCGCAAGCCCCAGATCGAGCTTCCAAACTTTGAGAATTCTCGACTCGCGGCTCGCTCACGAGAGCTTCTGGAGCGCCACAAAGCGTTCGACGATCTCGACCTGCAACGCCCGTGGCTGGCCGGCACACTTTCAGGTCTGATTCCAGGGGCCGGCCAGCTTTATAACGGCGCCTGGCTCGACGGGCTGATCGCCTTTGGACTCACCGGCGGTATGGGAGTCGCGAGCTGGTATGTCTACGACGAACTCGAAAGTGTTCCCGGCGCTATCGCACTCGGCACGATCACGCTCGGGCTCTACATCGGAAATATCATCAACGCCGTGACCGACGCGCATCGCCTCAATGCGAGGACCTATCGTCGATTTTTCGAAGATCTGCAGCATGATCTATGGCCGCGCGTATCGTTCGTGGTCGAGGACGACCGGGTGCTCTTCGGATTCGAATTTCAGACCGATCGCGAGGAGGCCGCGCAGGAGCTCTAACACGAAGGCTCAATCGAGCCCGTACTCTCGAATCTTGCGCAACAACGTATTGCGGCCAATTCCGAGGATGCGCGCACACTCCGAGCGATTATTCTCGCAGCGCTCGAGCAGCCACTCGATATAGCGCGCTTCGAGTTCTGAGAGTGAGGGCTCGTCGACAAAGGGGCTTGCGATCTGCCGCGTGGACGGTTCGGTCTTGAGGCGAGGCATCGAGAGAGAGTGGGGCCGCAATTCGTCGCTCTCGCTAAAGATCACCGCGGCCTCGATGGTATTTTCGAGTTCGCGCACATTTCCCGGCCACGGTTGTTTCAAGAGAAGCTCGAGCGCTGGTTTCGAAACTCCGGTGATCTGACGGTCATGCCGCTCGGCCGCCTCGTCGACGAAATGGTCGATGAGTCGCCTGAGGTCATCTCGCCCTCGTTCTCGAAGTGCAGGGATCTCGATTTCGACGACACGTAATCGGAAGTAGAGGTCTTCTCGGAAATCTCCATTCTCGACGAGCTTTTCGAGGTTGCGATTGGTGGCAGCGACGATTCGAACGTCAGCTTCGATCTCGGTGCTACCGCCGACCCGAAAGTAGGTTCGATTCTGCAGGAGTGTCAGCAATTTCCCCTGAAGCTCGAGTGGTAAATCACCGATCTCGTCGAGAAAGAGAGTGCCGCCCTCGGCGGCTGCGACCTTGCCCCTGGTCATGCGCGTAGCGCCAGTGAACGCTCCGCGATCATGACCGAATAACTCGTTTTCGATGAGGTTTTCGGGAAGCGTCGTGCAGTCGACGAGAATAAAAGGCGCTTCGGAGCGTTGCGAATTGATATGGAGCGCGCGGGCAATCAACGTCTTGCCGGTACCTGACTCACCACGAAGCAACACGGTCGCATCGGTGCGGGCAACTTTGCGCACCTGCCTGAAGACTTCCCGCATCACCGGCCCCTGGCCGATGATTCGATTGAACTGCTCACCGAGTCCGAGCACCTCGGAGTCTTCGCCTTCTTCGAGATACCGAGAGCTTTTGTTGAGGGTCGTTTCCTCGAGAAGCATCGCCGCCTGCCGCGACAACCGCTGCAGGAGCTCTTCGTCTGCCTCGGTAAAATGCCCGCCCCTTTTATTCAGCAGCTGAACGACTCCGATAATATCGCCCGAGGAGTCGACGAGCGGCCCGGCCAACATCGATTCGGTGGTGTAGCCAGTCTTCTGATCGATTTCTGACCAGAAATCCGCTTCGTCGCGATAGGGGATGTTCATCAAGCTTCCCGTACGCGCCACTCGACCCGCAACGCCCTCACCCAGCGGTACCCGAATTTCTTCGAGCTCGGGCAGATGAGCGACGACACTGACCAGGGCTTCGTCCGATTCGTCGAGCCAGAAAATCGTGCCTCTGTCAGCATCGATCATCTCGGCCATGACATCGACGATGCGATGGAGCAATCGTTCGGCGCTGACCGGGTCTTTGACCAGTTCTCCCAGCGCAAGCAACAATGCGTCCTGCATCTTGACCGTCGGCAGTCGGGAATCGTGAAGAAGCTCTCGAGTCGTCATGATATGTCACCTCTGCTTCGAGCGCACTTTCAGGCTGCATGGTCGAGTGTTTGGCTGGCGCCAAGCAGGATGTTCATCGTATCGAATGCGTTATCGACCATGACGTGTCCGGCAGCGATCTCTCGGCCCACCGCCTGCTTCTGATCGAGTCTTGCGTCGTCGTGTTGGGGATCGTGATGCGTCAGCAAGAGCCGGT
>CAYFTY010000458.1:0-4437 GCA_964346045.1 uncultured Bradymonadales bacterium
CCTTCTTGAGCTCGATGCCTTCGGTCGCCTCTCCATTGATTTTCAGCACGAGGGTATTGGTCGGACGCGGCGAAAAAACTCGCACCTGAATGGGTCCATTCAGGGTTGCGGCTGGCGCCCAGATCGAGCCTCGACGCTTCTTGCGCAGCGCCGCGGCAGGCGTGCCATCGAGTTCGACGTCGAGCTTCCATTCCCGAGGGTGATTCCCGTGAATATAACGCACAAAATCGGGTGCCGAAGCGTCGATCACCAGGGCGTCAGACTCTGCGATCCGCTCGATCCGATGAGCCAGCGGCCGATTCAAGAGCAGATCGAACGCGTCGTGATGAGGATCCGATAGACTCGGCAGCGGATCTGGCTTTGGCGGCTCGACCGGCTCGGCCTTTTCCTTTTCGGCCAGAGCTTCGGATCGCTCGTCCGAGTTGGACGAATCTGCCTGTTGTTCGGGTGACTTCGAATTGCATGCCGCCGCGAACGTCATGTTCGCGACAACCCAAAAGATCATGAATCGGCGCATCGTACTTCCGTGTCGGTTCCGGGCCCTTTGCGGCCAGCGCGCATCTTAGCCCCCAAGCAGGGCCGCGCCAAGCAAATCAGCGCACCTCCGTCCGATTGAACGCCGTCGAGACGAGACCGGCGTTCTTGACGCCCACTCCACTCGCGCTCACGAGCGAATTCAGCGTCACGTTGGTCTGGATCGCATCGAGCAAGATCTGCCCGTTCGCAAAGAAATCCGGACCGCCCATGGGTGCCGCAGGGATCGTGATCGAGTGATTGAAACTCCCCATCACACCGGCCGGTCCGAGGGTCCAAACATCCCATGACCTTTCAGCCCCGACCATGCGTACGCGATAAAGCGGACCCGCGTCTGCCTGCACATCGAGAGTCCGGGTCGTATCATCGACACTCACGACGCTCTGATCAGGGAAGGTCCCGAGCGCAATACTCGACGGAAAGCTCTGACCGTTCCAGAGAGCAACCGAGACATTGGCCGGGAAATCAAAGCTTCCGCCGAATCCATCCGTTCGAAACGCCAGCGCGACAAGCGTGTAGCGCCCTCCTGCAAGAGAGCCTGCGGGCGGTGCAATCGTGAGCCGGCGCGTATCAGGCCGACCGTCGCCGTCCTCATCACTCGTAGCACTGATACCCAGCGGAACGAGCCCTGGCGAGTTTAGCAAAGTGCCGCCCACGAGGAGCGCGAGCTCGGCCGTCCCACCGGGCAACTGCGGGAAATTCGACACGTTCACATCCGTCGCGAGCGTCTGCCGTACACGGGGCTGAATCGTCTCGGTGGGGAAAGCATTGTAGTCGGGGACGATCTCGGCGGTATCACCGTCGCCATCGATGTCGGCCGTATCCGTGATGCGCGGCAGCGCCGTCACATTGATCGGTCGCGAGCCGTGGTCGAAACGATTGAAGAGCGGCAAGAGGGTCGTGAGCAGGTCATCGCCACCGCCGCCTCCTTGAGCCAGCGAGATCAGCTCATTCAACGGTACTTTTCCGGCAAGTCCCCAGGCGATCTTTCCGCCGGCAGGCGCCGTCGCGTAATAGTCCCTCTTGATGTCGAGCTGGAACCCAAAGGCACCGCCGTATGCAATCAGACCACCGGGAATCGGGAAACTATCACCACCGAGACCCGGGATGTTGATCGGCGTCACGAAGGGCTCTCCTAGAATCGCCGTGAGATCGAGTTCGAGCAATCCGCCCGGAATACTGGCTCCGGCAAGTCCCAGTGTAATATCGCCCGAAGCCGTAATCTGCGAGGTATCGAATTCGCCCGTAAAGCCGCCGATCGGCCCGGTACCTGCCTTGAGAGACAAAGGAATCACCACGTCGTCATTCGATATGCCCTGGACGGTGACCCAGTTGAAATCGGGATGACGTACCGTCACATCGTAATCGCCCATGGGCTGAGTGAAGGCGGCGAGACCGCCGCTCGACGTCTGCGCAGAAGCGTTGCCGACCTCGACCGTGGCCCCGGCGACGGGAGCTCCCGTCTCGGCCTGGATCACTGAGACGCGTAATTGCCCCATCGTGACGGGCCCCGGATTTGTGAGTCGCGCTTCGCCCGTGCACTGGATCGGATCTCCATTCGCCAGCGTCGCCGTGAACACCGCAACCCCGGCATCGGTGCCTCCAATCGCATTGCTACCCGACGGCCCGACGTCAGCTACATTCGTCTCAGACGAGCTCCATAAAAACCGAGCTGCAACTCCGTTTCCGTCTGCGTCCTGCGCAAAGGCTTCCAGCGGCACAACCTGCCCGTCTGTGATCAACCCGTCGGGCGTCACCACAAAGCAGCTCAGTGCCGGCGGCGGCTCGACACATTCGCCGGCATCGCAAATCAGTTCTCCTTCGCAGTCTTCAGGCCCACGACAAACCTCTTCGAGGCAGTTATTGGCGACGCATTCGAAGCCTTCTTCGCACTGCTCGTCGCTCTCACACTCAGGAGCAAAAATGCAGACACCGCTGATGCAGAGTTCATCCTCGTCGCAATCACTATCGATGACACAGCCAGGCCGCGACAGGCACATGCCGCCTCGGCACTCCTGAGTCGGCTCGCACTCTTCGTCGCTCAGGCACGAATTATCTTCGACGCACGTGCCATCGTCCTGGCATGCCAGGCCCTCGCCGCATTGTTCGTCGTCCTTGCAAGCGGCACAGACGCCGTCGACGCAGACAAACCCTTCGCATTCGTCGTCGGCGACGCAAGCCACCGGCTCGCACTCGCAGCCAACCTGCGTTTCTGTCGGCGCACAACCCACATCGCAGGCTTCGCCCGACGAATTCACGCAGCGACCATCTTCGGTAGGCATGCAGGTATCCTCGATGCATGCTCCCGACATCACATCGCAAACCTCACCATCCGGGCAGTCGGCATTGGACTGGCAGCTATCGTTGTTGTTGTTCTGGTTGTTCAGGTTATTCGTCTCGTCGACGACACAGAAACCATCGACGCATGCTTCGCCGCTGGCACAATCTTCATCCACCGAGCACGAACGATTCGAGATCTCGTCGCGTCCGCACGCAGCCGCGAGGAGTGAAAACGTAAAAACGACCAAGAGCAGCAGAATTCGACGGGTAGATAGACTCATAGCTCGCACACCATCACAAAATCAGAAGGTTCGCGCAGAATCTACCAAGACTGCCGATGGAATGCGAGCGGACGCGACAAGGCAGAGTCGGCCGCAATCACCATGAATGCAGGCGAGGCTCGTCTTTTGCGACTTCGACCGCTTCGGCCTCGAGTTGGGCCAACTCATGAAGTCTCTCTTTGACCTCTCCAGCCTCAAAAAACTGACGGGCCATCCCTGTGTAAAGGGTGTGGTGCCGTGCCTCAGAAACCACGAGTTCGGCATAGAATGCAGCGAGCTCGGGGTCTTCGACATGTTCGCTGAGGATCTTGAAACGTTCGCAACTGCGAGCTTCGATCAACGCCGCGACGAGCAGGCGGTCCAGAAATGCATGAGGTTCCTGGCGTCGGGCACCATCGAGCAAGGTCTTCGCATAGGGCGAAGGGGTGAGGCGGATGAACTCGATTCCCCGTTCGTCGAGGATGTCGAGCACCATCTCGAAATGTTCCATCTCTTCTTTGACCACGTCCGAGAGCGCACGAGGCAACCCCTCGCGCCCCGTGTAGCGAAAGATCATGTTGAGGGCATTCGAAGCAGCGCGCTTCTCAAGATGACAGTGGTCGACGAGGATCACATCGAGGTGATCGCGAATACGGTCGAACCAACCGGAGTCAGTATCGGTGTAGAGACTGAGCATGGGTACTACTTGAAGCGCAGGCTCCGGGCGAGCTGACGCTCACGTCGCAATGCATAGCGGATGATGGCCTTGGAATGAGCCTGAGATATGTATCGGAACGCGATGGCGGCACCATCGCCGTCTTCTCCCTCACCCACGCGGACCACCTCGCCCACCGAGATGATATCGGGCGTCATGAGGCTCGGAATCTGTAGCTTCACTTCGACGAATTGCCCGACCTCGAGTTCTTCGTCGCCGTCGCGCCGGGGTACGAAAAGCCCGTTATCGTTGATCACGACCCAGCGCGGCTCGATCGACATCGCTCCCTGCGACTGAACGAGGCGTTGCATCTCCGAGATCTGCTGACGAAGGGCACGCACCTCGTTTAGCAAGAAAACCGTTTCTTTCGAAAGCTCGTCGGTGCGCTCGCTCCAGTCGGCTTTATCGGCGAGTACGTTATCTGATTCGAGCACGGCCACATCGATGATCTTGGCTTCGATCTCGGGGATCTCATCCTCTTCGATCTGCCGGATCATCAGGGGCAACAGGCTTTTGACGCGAACCGAGCTGCGTCGCTCCGTGCCGGTATTTCGTCGAATCTCACTCATGAAAACGCCGGTGAAAAGATTTCAGAACGTTGCTTCCGAACCGCTCTTGAAGAGCGAGGCGACCTGGTCCTTGAACACC
>CAYFTY010000459.1:0-4430 GCA_964346045.1 uncultured Bradymonadales bacterium
CGAGCGCGAGATCCCGTGCCGCCGCGCCGTCGCCGACACCTGTCGCGGCGCCGCGTGATGGCGCCGATGCTCGAGCTCACCGAAGACGATACGATCCTCTCGTACCTGCCGCTCTGCCACGTCGCCGAAAAGATCTTCACCGTATTTCTGCCGCTGATCGTGGGAGCGACCGTGCATTTCGGAGAGTCGATCGCCACGGTGCAGGCCGATCTCAAAGAGGTCTCACCGACGATCTTTCTGGGGGTTCCGCGTATCTGGGAAAAAATGCATGCGTCGGTGACGCTCAAGATGAAAGATTCGACCTGGTTGAAGCGAAAGCTCTTCAACTACTGGGCGGTGCGCGGCCAGGAACTCGCTGAAAAACGTCGAAATGGCGGGTTGACCGTCATCGAAAAAGCCAAATGGCAGCTGGGCGACAAGCTGGTCTATCGACCGCTGCAGGAGCGGCTCGGGCTGAGAAATTGCCGGCATCCCATCACGGGTGCGGCACCGATCTCTTCGGATCTCCTGCGCTGGTTTCACGGGATCGGCGTGCCGATTCTCGAGGGCTATGGTCAGACTGAATGCGCAGGCGTTTCCCATCTGAATCCGCCGGAGGACGTCAAGATTGGCTCGGTTGGACAGCCTCTTCCATTGGTCGAATGTCGTATCGCTGACGACGGCGAAATTCTGGTGCGCGGGCCGATGGTCTTCGAGGGGTATCTTCACCAGGACGACGCCACCAGCGAGACGGTCACTGACGATGGCTGGCTGCGAACGGGCGATATCGGTCGTGAAGACGAGACGGGGCATCTCTTCATCACGGGTCGTAAGAAGGAAATCATCATCACGGCCGGTGGCAAGAATCTTTCGCCCGAGAAGATTGAAAATGCCCTGAAGATGAGTCCTTATATCAAGGAAGCCGTGGCGATCGGAGACACGCGAAAATTCGTTTCGGCGCTGATTCAGATCGACTACGACGCCGTCGGTGACTGGGCGACTCGACGTCAGATTACCTATACCTCTTTTGAAGATCTGGCCGGCAAAGACGAGGTGCGAGAGCTGATCGCCGGTGAGCTCGACGAAGCCAATGAGCGGTTGGCGCGGGTCGAGTCGGTGCGGGAATTTCGTCTCTTCGACAAAGAGCTGCATCAGGATGACGGCGAGCTCACGGCAACGCAGAAGGTGCGTCGCTCGGCGGTCACCGAGCTCTACGACGAGCTCATCGAATCGATGTACTGAGGTTGACGTGTTGTCGTCGTGGCCGACTTTCGATTCGAGGAGGTAGCCATGTTGGACGATTATCTTTCGAAGCGAGACTTCGACAAGACGCCCGAGCCCCGCGGCGGCGGTGAGGCACCCGATGCCGACGGGCCGATCTTTGTGATTCAAGAACACGATGCGAGCTCGCATCACTGGGATCTTCGACTCGAAGTCGATGGAGTCTTGAAATCGTGGGCTCTTCCGAAGGGGCCTTCGACCGATCCTTCGGAGAAGCGGCTGGCGATTCAGACCGAAGATCATCCGCTCGAGTATGCAAATTTCGAAGGTTTGATCCCCGAGGATCAATACGGCGGTGGTGCCGTCATTGTCTGGGACGCAGGAACATACGAACCTCTTGATGAACGCGCGATCGAAGAGTCGCTCGAGGACGGGCACGCGAAGATGTGGCTCGCGGGTGAGAAGCTCGAAGGCGGATGGCTTCTGCAGCGATTCAAGCCCGATGAGGAGCCCGACCAGTGGCTCTTCATCAAGCTCGACGATGACAAAGCCGACGCGAGGCGCAACCCGACGAGCACCGAGCCCGAATCGGTACTTTCGGACCGCACCCTCGAAGAGGTCGAAGATGGCGACTCCTGAGCCCGGGACATATCAGGCGATGCTGGCGACCCTGACCGACGACCGCTTCGATGATCCAGAATGGATCTACGAGCGAAAGCTCGACGGCGTTCGAGTGCTCGCGTATCTGGGCAAAGACGTCGTTTTGCTGTCGCGCAATGGCGAGTCGATGAACGCGGCGTATCCCGAACTCGTCGAGGCCCTCGAGGGACAGGTCGATGCTGTCGTCGATGGCGAGATTGTAGCCTTCGAGGGTAAGGTCACGAGCTTTTCGAAGCTGCAGGCGCGGATCCACGTCAGCGATCCCGAAGAGGCGCGGCAGACGGGCGTTGAGGTCTTTCTCTACCTCTTCGACATTCTCTGGCTCGACGGTGAGGAACTGATCGAAGAAAAGCTGCGCGAGCGAAAATCTCGGCTGAGGGAGGCATTCGATTTCGAAGATCCCATTCGATTCGTGCAGCATCGAAACGAAGAGGGTGTCGAATACTGGAAAAGCGCATGTGAGAGCGGGTGGGAAGGCGTGATCGCCAAAGATGCCGAAGCCTCGTATGTGCAGTCTCGCTCGCAGAAATGGCTGAAATTCAAGTGCGTGAATCGTCAGGAACTCGTCATCGTAGGTTTCACCGAGCCCGAGGGCGAACGCGTCGGGTTTGGGGCGCTCCTGGTCGGCTATTATGATGGTGACGACCTCTGCTATGCCGGCAAGGTCGGAACGGGCTTTGACGATGAATTTCTGGAGTCGATGCGTGAACGGCTCGACGCGCTCGAGGTCTCGGAGCCCCGCTTCGACGAATCGATCGATGGAGACGACGTTCATTTTGTAGAGCCTCGTCTCGTGGGTGAGTTCGGTTTCACCGAGTGGACCGATGCCGGCAAGCTGCGGCATCCGCGCTTTCTTGGACTTAGAGACGACAAAGATGCCGAAGACGTCGTGAAAGAGGAGCCTGCATGAGTGAAACCTGGGATATTGGAGGACGCGAGCTCGAGGTGTCGAATGTCGAGAAGGTCTTCTTTGGCGATGGCACGACCAAAGGAGATATTCTCACCTACTATCGGGACATGGCCGCCCTGATCTTGCCGTACTTCAAGGGTCGGATCGTCACGATTCAGCGATATCCCGACGGTCTCGAAGGCGAGGGCTTCTATCAGAAACGCCTGCAGGACTGGATGCCCGAGTGGCTGGGTCGAAAAGAGGTCGAGACCGGGGATGGCACGGCCGTCGAGTTTGTCTGCGAAGACGCCGCGACTCTTTTGTATCTGACCAACCTGGGCACGATTGCTTTCCATCGGTGGCTCTCGAAATACGACGAGATTCGAACTCCCGACATGATGGTTTTCGATCTCGACCCGCCAGACGATGGGGAGTTTGCGGCGGTTCGTGCCGCAGCGTTTGCTCTGCGAGATTTTTTTGAGGAGCGCGACGTCGAGACACGCTTGATGACGACCGGGTCACGAGGGTTGCACGTGGTGGTTCCGCTCGAAGGCAATGCGGATTTCGACGAGGTGCGAGAGGTGGCCCGGGCGATCGCAGACGAGCTTGCTGGCGCTGCCCCCGGTGAACTCACGGTCGAACAACGTAAGGCAAAGCGAAAGGGCCGGGTCTACCTCGACGTCGCGCGTAACGCGTATGCGCAAACAGCGGTTGCTCCCTATTCGGTGCGTGCACGGCCAGGCGCGCCAGTAGCGACACCTATCGAATGGGATGAACTCGACGCGAGTATGAAGCCTGACCGATACGGCGTTGCGAATCTAAAGAGGAGGCTCGCGCAGAAAGACGACCCGTGGGCTACCGAACCCGAGCGCTATTCATTGAAAACACTCACACTGAAACAATGATTGTCACGGTTGACACAATGGATCTCTGCTGCAACTCTCGGCGCACTGACCGTGATAACATGTGAGTAAATAGCCATTCGCATGGGGCTCGTTATGAGGCGCACGGCTTGGAAAAGTCATCAAAACCATGGAGAGAAAATGCAAACTAAGAGGTTGTTCTTCACGATTCTAGCAGGACTCACGCTCATGTTTTTCGGCGTGAGCAATGCCAATGCCCAGGAAGCTGCCGATGACGGTGGTTCCGCGTCGGCTGAGCCCTATGGAATGGCAGGTTGTGGACTCGGTTCGATGCTCTTCGGTTCCGAAGAAGGGTTCATCCAGGTGCTGGCCGCCACGACGAATGGCACCTTCGCAAGTCAGACCTTCGGTATCACCTCGGGCACGTCGAATTGCGTCGAGCGCGGAGTGGTTACGGCGAGTAAAGAGCAGGAAGCATTTTTCGAAACCAATTTCGCCAATATCAAGAGCGACATGGCTGCAGGTGACGGCGAGTACCTTGCTGCTGTCGGCTCGCTGTTCGGCTGTCAGGAAAGCGTGAGCACCGACCTCGCGACCTTCAGTCAGAAAAACTATTCACGCATCGTGCCCAACGAGAGCACTACGCCGACCCAGGCGCTCTACACCTATAAGATGGCGCTGAGCCTGGACGAGAGTTTCGCTGGCTCGTGCACGGCACTCTGATCCCCATCGACTCTTGAACTCCTGACCATGTGACCCCCGTTGCGAAAGCACGGGGGTCTATTTCTGTATCCTGTTTCGAATCGTCCTTCTCATCC
>CAYFTY010000460.1:0-4424 GCA_964346045.1 uncultured Bradymonadales bacterium
GGAGTCGGTCGAGGTCACGGGAATCATCCGTGGGGTCGAGGGTGTGCGCTGCGGTGTGCAACCCGACACGGTAGCCACGTTCGGTAAGACTGAGGATCAGCCCAACCATGCGCTCGAGCCCCCGCTCAAAGAGGGCGAGTTCTCGCTCGGTGGGGTCTTGCCGCTGGCGGTGGGCGAGGGCGATCATGACCGAGCGTTGCTCCTGGGCTTCATTTTCGCGCACGATCAGCTCGCCACGACGGGCACTGACCTTCCAGTGGACGGCTCGATGGTCTTCGCCCTCGCGGTGGTCCCGCAGGGCGTAGAATTCGTCTCCCTGCCCTGCCTTGCCGGCAGGCTGGTCGCCAAAGCGAGCGTGCACCTCGGCGACCCAGTCGTCGGCGGAATCGGCCCTGGGAAAGACCACGACTTCGGCCGGATCGTCGAGCTCGCGGCTCTTGTCGAAAAAGCCAAACGGAAATTGAGTGGTGACGCTGAGCACCGGAAGTCGGTAACGGCCGCGCGTGGCAAAGAGAAATCGGGCATCGAGTGTGTCTTCTTCACCGGCTGCGATGCGGACTGCGAAAGAGGTCGCAATCGCGTCGACCTCTGATGGAGGCTTTTTCCAGAATTGCCACCATGGATGGTTCTTCCAACCTATCGTTTCGCCGGGCCGCGGGCCCGCCACGCGCTCGGCTTTTCGGTCTTCGACGCGGATGCTCAGAGATGCGAACGGCTTGGGATTCTTGACGCGGTAGTGACCCGTCGCCGCTGTCTCGGCGAAGACGCGCGTGGGTAATTTCCGAGCGGGTTCGAGTTTGCGGATGACGGCTTCCGAGAGGATGCCGCTCGCGATCATTAGCGCGAGCATCATGCCGAGAAGCAAGAAGAGGAGGTTATTTCCCGTGTTTACGGCGCCGAAGCCAACGGCGATGGTCAGCAGAACAAAGAACTTCCCCGAGGTTGTCAGCACGAGCTGACGCGGCGGTTTCAACCAGCGACGCAGGCGTTCACGCCATGCGTCTCGTGTCGTTGCGTCGATCACGTAAATGCGGGGGCAAGAGGGTCCTGACATACGATGCCCGCGAGGGCACTCAGGATTCTGAACCACGAATGTGTATGACTTCTGTCCGTGACAGGCTAAAGCCACCAACACGGCTCGTCGAGCCCTGCATTCCGATTTTCACACAGGATTCACATTCCCTCGCAATTCACTCCTCTTCGGCTTCTTCCATGAGTTCTTCGAGTGTTTTGACCTTACCGTCGTCGGGTGGGCCTTCTTCTTCCTCACCCTCTTCGTAGGTCTCGTTCATCAGCTCGTCGAGCGATTTGACGCCCTCGTCGCCGCCTTCTCCGTCGGTCTCATTCATGAGCTCCTCTAGAGACTTCACGCCTTCGGCCGGCTCGGGTTGGTCTGGCTCGGGCTCGGTGGTGGTCCTGGCACCCGGCACATCGTCGACCTTCTTTTCGATGGCTTCACGATCAGGCCAGCCCACCCACGGACTCTTTCCTTTGCTCAAGGCGACGAGCCCGAGACTGAAGGCCGGTACGTACGTGATGGCAATGAGGCATCCGACCATGAGCAACATGAACGGGATCACAGCACGTACGACTTCGCCTATGCCTTTCTTAAATAGGGTAGAGGCGACGAATAGGTTCAGGCCGATCGGCGGCGTGAGGTAGCCGATCTCGAGGTTCACAATGAAGATCACGGCCATATGAAGCGGATGGATACCCAGACCAAAGGCGATAGGCGCCAGCAGCGGTACCAGGATCAAGATCGCCGAGAGGATATCCATGAAGAAGCCGACGATGAGCAAGAGGATGTTCACGATGATGAGGAACGTGAAGACACTCAGGTTCATCTCGAGGATCATCTCGACGGCGGCCTCGGGGATCTTCGCTCGGTCGAGATAGAGATTGAAGCCCAGCGCAAGGGCCATGATGATCAAGAGCGCGCCCATCAGAATTGCGCTCTCGTTGAAGACGCGGGGAATATCTTTGATCTCGAGGCTTCGATGGATGAAGAACTCGACCGCTGCCGAATAGATCACGGCGACTGCCGCGGCCTGCGTCGGGGTGAAAATCCCCGAGTAGATACCGCCGAGGATGATGACGGGCAGCAGTAGCGCCCAGATGCCGCGTTTGCCGCTCTCGAAGACCTGCGCAAACGCGAAAGGCGTTCGGTCGACCTTGTGTTTGAGTCCGACCCGGAGGGCGTAGACCGAGAAGACCAAACCGATCAAAAGCCCCGGCCCGAGGCCGGCGATGAAGAGGTCTTTGACGCTCGAATCACCACCACCGGCAGATGCCAGCGCGTACCCAATCGGGTCTTTGAGTCCCGTCGGATCGACGATCGCGTACACGATCATTGGGATGCTCGGAGGGATCAGGATGCCCAACGAGCCGGCGGAGGTCACAAGACCTGTCGAGAAGCGATCGGGGTAATTACTCGCCATGAGCGCCGGATACATGATCGTGCCGATGGCGATCACGGTCACTGGCGACGAGCCCGAAATGGCCGCGAAGAATACGCAGGCGAAGACTGCGGATATCGCGAGGCCGCCGGGTAGCCAGCCAAAGACGGATTGGGCGAAATCAATGAGCCGCTGGGCGATGTCGCCCTCGGTCATGATCGCGCCGGAAATCACAAAGAATGGGATCGCCAGAAGCACCGGCTGGTCGGCGAGCCCGCGTGTCTGTTCGATCACCGACGTCAAGAGCCGGAACTCGGTGAAAACACCGCCCGCGAGCAGCAGGTAGAGCGTCAATGAGCCGATCAGCACGTAGAGAGGTACGCCGAGTAGGATGAGTCCGAACAGGATTCCGAAGAGGCCTAGCCAGAACCATGTGGGGGCACCGGGCTCTTCGGCTTCGACCTCATCGACCGCCTCGGTATCAACCGTCGCGGTGGCTCCAGTGGTCGTCGCAGGCTCGGCGTCGACGTCGAGTTCGTCGAATTCATCGACCTCGCCCATCAACTGCTCGAGCGATTTGACGCCTTCGTCGCTTTCTTGATCGTCTTCGGCGTCGCCGGCGTCAGCCTCGTTGGATTCTTCCTCGGCTTCGACTTCGGCCATCATCTCTTCGAGGGTCTGCTCTTGCGCGAATGCGGGCGCGGCAAAAAGACTCAGGAAGAGAGCGAATATGAACATCCATCGAGTCTTCATCAGTGGGCCCCCATCATTTCGCTGAAGCTCTCTTTGCGAAGCCCCATGCGCGTGAATGCGAAGGCGTGGCCGAGAAAGCGAATTGTGATGAAGAGTAGAGACACCGGAATCGCCATCACCTTGAGCCAATCTGGAATCTCTCCCGGCTCGCTCGGGGCGAAGAACACCTGCAGGGCTCGTCGCCAGAGTGGAGCGTCGTCGGGGAGCGGAAACTCGCTCGTCAATGTCGTCTTCAGGCCTTCAGGTAGCCACGCCGGGGCCTCCCAGATGGGGCGGATGTACGTGCTATCGGGGCCGAAGATGTAGATGTAGCCGAGGTAGAGGACCACCGCCGAAAAGACCGCGGCGGTCGCGTACGAGACTGCGTTGAACCACGGAAGTTTCTCGGGACTCAGGAGTTTGCGGGCGAGGTCGACGCGCAGGTGGCGACGCTGACGAGCAGCCATGCTGGCGCCGAGGAACCCGACCCAGAGCAACAAGAGAAGGCTGTAGGATTGCGCCCACGAATAACCCGTGGGTAGCTCACCAAAGAGCACGAAAGCCAGGACCGTCGAAACGACCAGGATGCCGAGTCTCTTTTTCTCTTCGTTGCGTTGGAAATAGAGAGCGACCGGAATGACGTGGGCGACCAGAAGCGCCCTGTATACCGTCGAGGACTCGAGGTGGAGCAGGGCATAGCCAAAAAGTGAGCTGCCGATCAGCACAGCAACGGTGACGCCAAGCCGGAAGCCGAGCGAGCGTTCTTTTTCACCGCTTCCCGCGGCCGCGAATGCCATGGCTCCAATGAAGCTGAGGAGCAGGGCCGAGAGCGTGTAGGCATCGGCGTTGCTGGCTCTGAAGTCCTGAGAAATCGCAACCATCGTCTGATAGGCGACGTCGGTGAAGACGGCGATACTCATGATGATGAGCGCAGTCACGACGATCACGACTTCGAGTTTGAAGACCACCCTGTCGATCGTGCCGTAGAATCCGAGTTCATCGGCGAGGACCGGCGCGTCGAGCTTGGTAGCGCCCGTTTCGGCGAGGGCGTCGGCCAGATCGATGTTGTCGCTGGACTCGTCCTCGCCAGACTCTTCGACCTCGGCCGAATCCGCGTCCTCGCGAGACTTTTCGACCTCGGCCGGATCCTCGTCCTTCTCAGGAGTCGAATCCTCGTCGAGTACTTCTTCCTTCTTGTCTTCAGATTCAGCCATGTCCATGCCCTGCGTCGGAGCAGACAAAAAGAGAGCGCCGCCAAATAGCGACGCTCAATGCCTGATGTTCAACGGCCTCACT
>CAYFTY010000461.1:0-4407 GCA_964346045.1 uncultured Bradymonadales bacterium
GTCAACGAGTAACGGCCTGTGATCAGCGGGGATATCTCGTACGAAAAAGTCACTGTTTCGCGCGGATCGAGACCCGAAAGATAAAGTCGGATCGCTCTCGGTGTGATCTCGTAACGGTCGATGCGCCCGCTCTTTTGCCAGGCATCGAATGGGTCGGTATCGGCGACTGCACCCGGGGCGGTCGGAAGCTCGACGATCGATGTTCCGATCGTACGGTCGGTCTGATTGATGACGGTGGCCGTGATGCGGTGCGCCGTCGCGGCTTTTGCCTGCTCGCGGGTCTGTACACGGATGGCCATGGGATCCGTGGCGGGCGTCTTCTCGGCTTCCCATCGAGTCCACCACGATGCCGTGGCACTCGCCATCGCACCGGTCTCGCCGGTGGGAGCGATCGATACGACGCGCGGGCCCCGTTCCGCTGGCGAACTCAGGATGGTAACAGCCTGCGGTCCGGCACCGACATCGAGCAAAATTCCATCGTGGCCGTCGGTCGAAACAAGCGGCATCAGTGTCTGATCGAGGCGAACCTCCAGATTCACGGCATCGCCCGAGCTCGGCGCCCCGGACAGCGCTCGAAGTGCCCATGCTGTGGCCTGTGTCGTTCCCCAACCACCTCCGGCAGATCGTGCTTCGGCAAGAAATCGCAGTGCACCGGCGAGCAGATCCGGGCTCTCGCCGGTGCGCATGAGCGCCATGGTGGCGAGGGCCGTGGTCTCGATATCGGCGTAGTTCTCTTTACCACCCATCCACGTTGCCGTACGAGCCCTCCAGAAGGTCTTGTCGTCTGCGCGAGCGACGGTCGCAACCAGTGCCCTGACCGCGTCGCGAGCTTCGGTCTCCATTCCAGCCGCAT
The DNA here is from genome assembly GCA_964346045.1 of uncultured Bradymonadales bacterium. GTDB lineage: Bacteria > Myxococcota_A > Bradymonadia > Bradymonadales > Bradymonadaceae > CAYFTY01. Next base: position 854 of record CAYFTY010000461.1, read on the forward strand.
CGAACGCAATTCCTGCAAGAGCGAGCGCGTGAGGCGACTCCACCGTGTCGAGTCGTTCTCGCACCTTTTCGAGCGCTTGCTGCGCGGTGCGTTCGTGGGAACTCACGCCCGTGAGGAGCAGAGCGTGAGCAATGAAGGCGAGCGATCGCACCTGGCCGATGTCTTCGCTGACATTCGAGCCGCCAGATATACCCGACGCCCACGTCGGCCAGGTTCCATCAACCGATTGTCGTCGGCGCAGAAAGTCTCCCGCGTCTCGGATCACTGACGTGTCGATACCCGGATACACCTCGCTCATCGCATGAAGTTGCATGATCCCATATGCGGTCAGCATCACGTTCGATTCGGCCTTTGGATAGAGCGCAAACGCCCCGTCGTCCTGGCGAAACGAGAGCATCTTTTGATATCCAATCGCCATGAGTTCGACCGATTTTTCGTGAGCCGCCTGCCACGTCTCTCGAGGATCCGCCCCCGGAGTGGTTGGCCATTGCTCGGGCTCTGTGTTCTGAAGCTCTCGCAGCACGAGCGTGTTTGGATAATTTGCGGATGAGGTCTGTTCGAAACAACCGGTTGGCTTGCGCAGCATCGACTCGAGCCCGATCAACGCCTGTCCGACGAGGCTTGGATAAATCTTCACTTCGACACTGCCGCTCTCCGGAAGCGCATCATTCGGAACGGTCGTCTGAAGCTCGAGACCTTTGCCAATGACCCCCGAACGCGTCATCTGCTTTGCGCGTCCGTCTGGCAAAACCTCGACTTCTCGTCGCACGGCATCACCGAGTTCTTCATCGCCCACGGAGACTTCAAAGTGGCCACCGCCGAACGCAGTGGCGTCGATCCGTGCGAGGAGTCGTGCCTGATCACCACCAGCGATTTTCACTTGCGGCGGCAGGCCTCCGCTGTAGCGAAGGGAGCCCGAGGCCTTCGCGCGCAGCACGAGATTGGCCTCGTCTGGACTTTCGTTGACGATGCGAACCGGAACTTCAAGTGTATCCCCCTGGGTCAAAAACGTCGGTGTTTCGAGCTGTACGAAGAGCTCTTTTTTGACGACCAGCGGCGTGTCGCGCTCTACGAATTCGCCCCTGTCCGTATGAGCCCACGTCGTCAATCGCCACTTCGTGATGCTGTCGGGCACCTCGAACTCGTGCTCGACTGTACCGTTCTCGGCACTGAGCTCGGGGATCCACAACATGGTTTCGGGGAACCACGCCCGCACTCGCGGACCGTTCGCAGCAGGCTCCGGCTTTTCGGCCGCTCTCGCGGGTTCTGCGTCCGGCGCCACCGCTGCCATCTGGCCCATTCCCGATTCCTCGAGCGCCATCTTGTACTCGATGCCCGGCGCCTTCAGCCCGGTGGTTACAAAGAGCAGGAGGAAGCTCATCCCGAAGAGAGACCCGAGTCCAAACGCGGCGTAGTATTCACCTTCGCGGTAGAGCACGAAGACCCAGAGGAAAATCTCGATCACGAGGGCCAATAATGCGGGTGCGACGCCAACCCATAGCAGAACTTCGGCATGAATCAGGTGCAGCGGCTCGACGGTGGCAGCTGCGCTCCCCAGACCGACCGCAACCAACGCATTCCACCCCAGCCACTCGCCGAGGGGTACATCTGGTTTTCGCACAGATGCAGCGAGTAGCCACCAACTGACCATGGCCAACCAGACGATGAGCCCGCCGACGAGCAATTCGTCGGTGTTGCTCAGCAAGAAAGCTCCGGCGAGCGAGAAGACGAAGACCGAGGCGAGCAGGGCGAAACCTCGCCGCAAGGTGAAGTTCTCCCTGCGAATCTCTGGCTTCAACCGACGAGCGGCCATGAGGGCCGAAAAGAGCGCGAGCACGACGAGGGTCAAAGCCCAGGCCAACCGGATCGGTGTCGACTCCTCGATTCGGATCCGGCGCGTGAGGTTTTCTGAGCCGGGATTGCGATGCCAGATCGGCCCAAATTCATTACGAAACCGCGAAGTCGCGATGGCCGGTCTTTCGTCCGGGTCGACCGAGCTGAGGGCGCGATGGACGGACTGCGCGGTTTCGTAATCGTGGCGCATGAAGACGGAGAGGGGGACCGAAGCCCTTTCGAGGAGCGCGTAAAGTGCCTCATCGACCGCCGTGATACCGAAGTGTGCCGTCGACGATGTATCCAGTGTGGCTCGTAGGGTCGCTTGAACTCCCGGGCGAGGATGAGCGGGTTCGACCTCGACCTCCAGGTCTTCGCTCTTTGCGTCGGGGGCGACCCAGATCGCAGCCGCGTCGTCGCGGTGCGTGGTCGAAATGGTCGTGAGCCCGACAGCATTTTTGTCGAGCCGCACCTCGACCGTACGCTCGGCGTCGGAAGCCGGCACGGAGTCGGCCCAGATCACTTCACCGTCGTTTCGAGCGATGAGCACCGAGTCTTGGTCATGCGCGGGCAGTTTGACCTCAAAGGGCTCGTCGACCGCAACTCGATATCTCTCGATACGCGGTGCGAATGGTGCGGAATCGGCCTCGAACGTCAGATTTCGACGCGCGAGAAGGGTGTCGCCGCGCAGCACGCGGGCGCGGACCGTAGAATCGATCTGGTGCGGGGCCCACTCGAATTCCGCCGTGCCCTCTTCGTCAGTGTCGAGCGTCACGCTCTTGATACCCTGCTTTTCGGGCAGCTCGAGCTCGACCTGCACGTCGGCGAGTGGCTTTCCATCGGCTCCGCGAACGATGACGAAAGCATCGTTTCGCTGCCCGGCCGTGAATCCCCCGGTCCACGCTGGGAGGATATCGACACGAGCCGCCTCGATTTGACGCTCGAGCGCGATGGAAGACGTTGCGCGACGCCCACCACTCGTGAGCTCGCCTACGATCCTCAGCTCATCCTGCGTGTCCGGAAGATCGAAGAGAGCCGTGAAGACTCCCTCGCTTGATGTCTGGCCGCGCCGTTCGGCGATGACACGGCCCGAAGCCTCTTCGATACGCACCGAGGCTTCGGCCTCAGGCACCGGTGATCCATAGAAGTAACGCCCCTCGAGGCTTACGACGGTTGGGCTCTCGCCCGGTACGCCGGGTTCTTTGAGCGTAGCCTCGGCCTCGAAGCGCGGGAGCTGGAAATGACGCACCTCGAAGGTGTCGCTCACCGTGACTCGCTCGTGTCGGAGCGTGAGCGTATATTCTCCGGGTTCGCTCGAAGGCGCCAGCGGCAGGTCGGCGTGCACGACCCCGGCCCTCGATGTAATGGCCTCGGTCTCGAAGAGGAGCTGGCCCCGTGGATTCCGAATCTCCATGTCGACCTTCTGAGCCGCCCGCGGACTCCCCGTGCCGGAATCCACCAGGAGGCCGCGGAATTGAACGCGTTGTCCTGGCTGATAGAGAGGTCGATCCGTCTGGATTGCGACCCGGATATCTCTTGCGAGGGGGATGCGGGCTCGCATCCAGCCCCGCGCGCCCGACGGTGTTTCGACCCCGACGATGACCTGATGATGGCCAACATCCTCGGAGTCGACCGGTGGAACCTTCAGGAACGCAGCGCCGGCCGCGTCGGCGGTAGCAGTCGCGAGCGCTTCGGTCTGGACGAGTTTCTCGGGCGTCGCC
>CAYFTY010000462.1:0-4402 GCA_964346045.1 uncultured Bradymonadales bacterium
ACCTGGGCATCGTCGGAGCAGTCAAGGCTCTGTTGGCGCAGGAATTTGTAGAGAGGATCACGGAAGATGAGAATGATGGTGAAGAAAGACGCAGAATCTCGAAGGTGGCAATGGTGACGGGCCGAACTGGTTCGTGGCCGGCGATGGTGGTGCACTCGAGCTGATCGGCGGCGAAGACGGGCAGCCTGACACCATCACGGGACGCTTTGTTCTGAGTGGAGGCCCCGTCTTTGATGCGTCCGTGGGCGACGACCGCTGGGTGATCGTCGGTGACGGTGTGTCTCAGCCTCTGGATGGCGATGCCCTGCGCCTCATCGAGGCCCGCGACGTCCTCGGTGGCGAGACGGTGAATTTCATTCGCCGCGGCCCGAACGGCTGGATCATCGGCGGCGGGGCCGGTCAGGTACAGACGATGGACGCACTCGGGGAACCGACTCAGAACACCGGTCAATTCGTCAGTGGTTCCGAGGTCATAGGGGCCGAGTGGAATGGGAACTCGTGGGTGATTGCTGGCGGCACGCGCGCTGCCGTCGCCGACAACCTGCTCAATAGCTCCAAACCCAATGGTGTCGATATCTCGGACGTGGGTGAAATTCGTGGCGTAGCACGTGCCGAAGACCCGACAGGTGGTAACTCGGTGTCTGTTTTTGTCTTCGGATCGGCGGACGTTGTCAGCGTCACAGCCACCGGGGTTGCTTCGGCGGCCACTGAAATCGAAGCCGGACTGGACATCACGTTTGCCCGGTTCGTGGGTGGCCAACTGGTCGTCGGCACAAGCGACGGACGTATCGGATTCTTCGATGACGCAACGCGCTCGGTACCGTCGTGGACCAACGTGGTCTCGGGCGCTGCCGTGACCTCGGTGGAATGGAGTGGAACTCAATACCTGGTGCTCGGCGAAGGCGGAGTCGCCCAGCTCGTCGAATCGGACGGAAACGCTGTGGGGAGCACCGTAGAGTTGGGCTCGAATCAAAGGCCCGTGGGCGCATGGTTCGAGAATAGTCGATGGCTCGTCGTCTTTGCCGAGAGCGGATTCGTGAATTTCAGAAACGCGGATTTGAGCCCTCTACGCGAGTTGGACACTCCTCTCGGAGAAAGCGATATCCTTGCCGCCGATGTGAGTGATTCAAATGTCCTCATCGGCGGGGGTAACTCCGAAGTACGTCTGATGAACAAAGACGGATCGACGGCTGCAGACGCCGTGACGCTCGATACTGACGGGGCGATTCGCGCGATTGGCTGGAACGGGACTGCCTTCCTCGCAGCCGGCGATGGCGGAGCCGCCCAACTCGTGAGTGCCGATGGAACAGCCATGGGCCCGGCCCTCGCCCTCCATGGCGGCAACACCATTCACTTCGCTTCGTGGAGTGGCGGGTTCTGGCTGATTGGCGGCGAAGGCAACGAGGTCGAGCGCGTGCGCGCCGATGGCACCGCAGCAGGTACGGCGGAGCTCACCGATGTCGCGCGACTTCACGATGCTCGCTGGAACGGCACTTCGTGGATCGTCGCGGGTGAGTCCGTCAATGGAAACGCGATCTATGCGCTGATCGCCGGAGACGGAACAGTCCGCAGCGGGCCGACCGAAATCACAGGCATGCCCGGCGCTGCGTACGCGGCTGAATACAACGGGATCGAATTCCTCGTCGCCGGCTCGGGAGGCCTGATCCAACGCATCAACAAAGAAGGTGAATTGAACCTCGATCCGATCGAGGTCCTCGAAGGGTTCGATATTTACGACTTCTTCTTCAATGGAGACATCTACCTCGCCTCGGGTGAGTTCGGCTCGGTCCGACGCGTATCTGCCGAATTTCAACCCCTGAGAGTTCCGCTCGCAGTCGTGGATCAGAACACCGCTCGCGTTGGAATTTGGACGCGTGAGCGCGGATTCGCAGGAGGCATCTGTATCGATGACGACACCTGCTACAACGGCTCCTGTGTCGGCCGACTCGCCGATGGCCAATGTTGCGATTCTGCGTGCGATCGCCCCTGCGAGAGCTGCTTCGAATCGGACACCGGAGAACCAGACGGCACCTGCGCTCCGGTCGTGGCCGGAAAGCAGCCGCCGCTGAAGCCCGGTGGGCCAGACAACCCGTGCCCGCGACAGTCCGAGGCAACCTGTGGGACGACCGGTACATGCGATGGAGCCGGAGAATGCGCATTCTATGGCTCAGAAGTGACCTGCGGAGACGCGTTCTGTTCGAATGGGGAATATAACCCCGTCTCGACGTGCAACGGTGGCGGAATGTGCGCCGACCCAATCGTCGACAGGTGCGCCCCATACATCGGCTGCAGCGTCACCGATGGCTGCGCGACTTCCTGCGCCGCCGACACGGATTGCGTCGAGGGATTCGAATGCGCAGAAGAAACCTGCGTCGAAGCCGATGACACCATGGAAGAGGCGCGCCCACCCTCGGAGTCAGGTGGAGACGATGGCGGATGTTCGACAGCTCCCAACCCGCATAGCGGCGTGGGCATCGCCTTCTTGCTCGGACTTCTCGGTCTGACGCTGGCTCGACGACGATGAGCAGACGCTTGCGGGCCAGATATATGCTCGGCGCCGACGGCATCCAGGAGGACGCCGTTCTCGAGATCGACGCGGGCCGGGTGACTACACTCGGTCAAGCAGACGCGTGGGACGAGGATCTGGGGAATGCGCTCGTCATTCCGGGCCTCGTAAACGCCCACAGCCACGCCTTTCAGCGCACGATTCGCGGGAAGACCGAGTGGCTGGACGTCTCAAGGGCAGAAGACGATTTCTGGTCGTGGCGCGACCGGATGTACTCGGCCGCTCTCTCTCTCGAGGCCGAGTGTTTTTACAATGCATCCAAGCTTGCATTCGACGAGATGATCGCCTCTGGGATCACCTCCGTCGGTGAGTTTCATTATATCCATCATCGACCTGACGGAACGCCGTATGCCGATCGCAATCGGTTGAGTCACCTTGTGATTGAGGCGGCGCGAGACGCCGGCCTGCGAATCTCACTTCTGCTTGTGGCGTATCAACGTGCCGGGTTCGAGCGCGGATCCAATCCGCAACAGCGTCGATTCGTCGAAAAAAATGTCGAAACGTTCCTCGAGCGATTTCACGACCTTCGTACACGCTACGCCGAAGACCCGAACGTACGCGTCGGCATGGCGCCCCACAGTATTCGAGCCGTGCCGTCATCATGGCTCGAGGCCATGGCGAATGAGGGCAACGACGAAACCCCCATTCACGTGCATGCCTGCGAACAACGTCGAGAAATCGAAGAGAGCCAGGCCGAGTACGGGCGCACGCCAGTCGGCGTCCTCTCGGAGGCTGGTCTTTTCGACCGAAATTTGACGTTGATTCACGCAACGCATCTCTCGGACGAAGATCTCGATCTGCTCGAGGGCTCGCGGGTCGGAGTCTGCGCATGTCCCACTACAGAGAGAAATCTCGGAGATGGGTTTTTGCCGGCGGTCGAGCTGGTTGAGCGCGGTGTTCCGATTTCGCTTGGCTCAGACAGCCATACGAATATCGATCTCTTCGAGGAAATGCGCCTCGTCGAGTATCACGAGCGACTTCGCTACGAAGAACGAAATGTCCTTGCCCGCGTCGCCTGGGAAAACGGCCACCTCGAGGCACGAGGCGAGCGGGCGAATGTCGAGGACGTGGTCTGGCCGATGTCGACGCGAAACGGCGCTTTGAGCATTGGATTTGATGACGCAGGTGTCCTGGAAGCGGGAGCATCAGCCGACTTTGCCGTGATCGATTGCGATCACATCAGCCTGCGGCACAACAGCCGCGACGATATTCTGAGCAACGTCATCTTCTCGATGCCTTGGACCTGCGTGCGCGAGACCTGGGTAGCCGGAAATCGCGTTCTCTAATTGGTCAATTCCTGGCCCGCCCGTCTGGCCTGCGCGACAAGCGTCGATGGAATTCGCACCGTCACGCCTTCTTTATCACCGACTACTTCGAGTTCGCCGCCCTCTTCGGCCACGACGCGCTCCATCACGGCAAGACCGCGACCGAGTTGCTCGACCAGACCCATGTGTCGGGCCATGGCAGCCACGAGTGGATTCCGCGGCAGCGAGGTGCCAGGCGATTTCGTATAGTGTTGAATCGATTGAGGAAGTGCGTTTGGCGGCCCCGGATTGAATACCTCAAAACGACTCTTGAAGATGCGGATTGAGACGGGGCCTCCGGTTCGTAATTCTCGATGAACCAGAGCATTGGTGACGGCTTCACGAACGGCGCGTCGTGGAAACTCCAGCGCGCTTTTTTCGGGTGCAACCTGATTGATGACAGCCTGCGCGTGGGCCTCGACGAATTCGATCACTTGCTCGTGCAGCTCAGGAAGAGAGCCCTCGAAGTGCACGCGCGTGGAGACTTCGTCGGTGATGCGGTCTCCTTCGAAACAAGCAGCAACAACACTGA
>CAYFTY010000463.1:0-4400 GCA_964346045.1 uncultured Bradymonadales bacterium
ACTTCCTGGACCCCCGGCCCGGAACCCCACTTGGGGACAAGCCTCAGATTGCTCCCAACGAGTGTCTGCGCGCCCTGGCCATGTTCCGATTCGTCACTCCCGAATCAGACCTGCGCGTCGCGGGAGGCCGTGAGGTCACCTTGAAGCATATGCAGGCTCTCGCGCTTTTCGCTGCGAACTCGATCTTCACCAACGGGTACCTCACCACGCCCGGTGCCGAACCCTCGCAGGACTGGCAGATGATTACCGAGGCTGGATTCGAGCCGGCCCTCATGAACGCAAGCTAATCCCGGAATCCCTGTGACGAGCTACGACGAAATTCCCGACCGCGAAACACTCGAGCGCTGGGATGATCAGTACGTCTGGCATCCCTTCACACCCCACAGCGTCTATCGCAGCGAAGAGCCGCTTACGATCGTCGAGGGCGACGGCCACTATTTGATCGATGCCGACGGCAATCGCTACCTCGACGGAGTCGCGTCCATCTGGTGCAGCGCATTTGGTCATCGGCACCCCCGGATTGACGACTCCATCCGAACCCAGCTCGATCGCATCGCGCATGCGACCTTCCTCGGAAACGCGACTGCGCCAGGCATTCAACTGGCCAAACGATTGGTCGAGTTGACGCCCGAGACATTGACCCGGGTCTTCTACTCGGATAACGGCTCGACCGCGTCGGAAATCGCGCTGAAGATGGCCTATCAGTATATGCAGCAGCGCGAGAACCCGCAGCCACGGAAGCGCCGATTCATGGCCCTCGGCAACGCTTATAATGGCGATACGATCGGAGCCGTTTCAGTCGGTGGAGTCGACCTCTTTCACGCGCGCTTCCGACCGATGCTTTTCGAAGTCGTTCGCGCTCCATCGCCCTACGCCTACCGCTGTGATCGATGCGAGGGAGCACGAGTGTGCCAGGGTGGCTGCATCGACGACTTCGAGTCGATCTTTGTGCGCCACGCCGAAGAACTCGTGGCCGTGGTCCTCGAGCCGGGGCTTCAAGGCGCAGGCGGCATGATTACCTACCCTCCGGGGTACCTGAAACGAGTGCGCGAACTCTGCAACGAGCATGACGTCCTTCTCATCTTCGACGAGGTCGCGGTCGGCATGGGGCGGTCAGGGAAGATGTTCGCGTGCGAAAAAGAGGGCGTCACCCCTGATATTCTCTGCCTGGCCAAGCAGCTCACCGGCGGCTACCTGCCCATTGCGGCAACCCTTACGACCGAAGAAATCTACGAGGCCTTTCTGGGGCCGCCCGAAGAGGCCCGGACGTTTTTTCACGGGCATACCTTCACCGCGAACCCACTCGGATGCGCGGCCGCCCTGGCCGTGCTCGACATTTTCGAAGAAGACGAGGTCATCGACGAACTGGCCTCCAAGGTGGACCGCTTTTCGGAGCGACTCGCTCGACTCTGGGACCATCCGCATGTCGGCGATATTCGACAATACGGCATGGCGGCGGGCATCGAGGTCGTTTCGAACCGAACCACGCGCGAGGGCTTTGCGCCCGAAGACCGCATCGGGCAGAAGATCTGCCGCGCCGCCCGCGAGCTCGGGGTGTTTCTCAGACCGCTCGGAGAGGTCATTGTGCTCATGCCGCCACTCTCGATCACCGACGACGAATTGGAGACTCTCGTAAACGCCGTCGAATACGGAATCACGAAGGTCTGTGGAGATTGAAAACATGGACAAAATCGTCGTCATTTCGGGTACGGATACCGAGGTCGGGAAAACGTTTTGCGGGGCGGCTCTCGCGCGATGCCTCGTCGAGCGCGGACTTTCGACGGTCGCGATCAAACCCGTCGAATCGGGTGTCGGCGAAGATGTAGACGAAGGCGAAGACGGGTGCATTCTGGCGCGGGCCACCTTTCAGAAAAGCCCCACACAGGCCCTACAACGTCTGCGGGCTCCGCTGGCTCCGCCAGATGCAGCAGACCTCGAGAAAAAACGGCTCGAGTACGGCCGTTGGATCGGAACCATCCGCGGACATCAACAGACCCATGACATCGTCCTCGTCGAGGGCGCCGGCGGGCTACTTTCGCCGCTTACGTGGCAAGAGACCGCTCTGAGCATGGCGCTCAAACTCGAAGCATCTGTCGTGCTCGTTGCATCGGATAAACTCGGCACCCTCAACCACTCACTTCTCGCGATGCGTGCACTCGAAAATGCAGGCGTGCGGCTCGACGCGCTCGTTTTTTCGGCACCGATGGATTCCGACCGTTCGACGGGCCGCAATGCCACAGCCCTGGCGAGGTTTTCGAGATTTGGTCGCATCCAGAGCATCCCGGGAATGACGAGTTGGGAGCAGGCTGCCCCCCTGATGGACCGTGTCGCAAACTGGATCTTAGATGAGTAGTCTAGATGCCTGGCTCGAAGAGGGGCTCGCCGAACTCGACGACGACGCCCTGATGCGCGAGCTCCGCCCCATCGAGCACGGTCGAAACCCCGTCCATATCGAATACCAGGGCGAGTCGCTCACTCTCTTTTCATCGAACGACTACCTCGGGCTCTCTGGCCACTCGACCGTAACCGACGCCGTGCAGCGGGCGGTCGAAAACTACGGCATGGGAACGCGCGGCTCGCCGCTGGTCTGCGGTTATACGTCGATACACCGGCAACTCGAAGCCGCCCTCTCTGAACTCGAGGGATCTGAGGAGACCCTTCTCTTTTCGTCGGGCTTCGCCGCAAACGTCGCAGTCATGGCGACCCTCGCCGACGAAGATTGCGAAATCTTCAGCGATGCCCTGAATCATGCGTCGATCATCGACGGCACACGGCTCGCAAAACGTCGGGGCGCCGAGATCACCGTCTTCGACCACGCAAATCCCGATGCTCTCGCTGCCAGACTCGGCCGTTCGCGGGCCGCGCGAAAAATCGTCGTGACCGACGGCGTGTTCAGCATGGACGGCGATCTCGCGCCTCTCGACGACTATGCGAAACTCAAGCAGGAGCACGATTTCGTACTCGTGGTGGATGACGCCCACTCGACTCTGGTGCTGGGATCGCGCGGTGCCGGAACCCACGAGCACTTCGGGCTTGCCGACGGCGTTGTAGACGTCAAAATCGGAACGCTGAGCAAGGCCTTCGGAACGCACGGTGGCTTTGTGAGCGGCTCGAAGGCACTCAAACAGTGGCTACTGAATCGCGGCCGGCCCTACGTATTTTCAACCGCTCTGCCCGTCCCCGTCGTGGCCGCCGCGTTGGCCGTACTCGAGGATGCTGAGGTCGTCGAGAAAGCTCGCACTCGGCTCTGGGGTCACATCCGCCGGGTCGCCGACGCGCTCGACCAGCCCGGGTCTTCGGCGATCTTCCCGCTGGTAATCGGGTCTGCGACGGCAGCCCTCGAAGCCTCGCGAAACCTCCTCGAAGCTGGCATTCACGTGCCCGCGATTCGACCTCCGACAGTTCCACAGGGTAGCTCGCGGCTTCGGATCGCCCTGAGCGCAGCCCATTCAGATGCTGACATCGACTTTTTGCTCGAGCAGGTGTTGGCGATGCGACTGATGCGAGGAACGTGACGCAACGGGCGTGCTGTGCGAAAGTGTGGCCATGAGAAAACCCCGCCCCATATTCGTCGTTCTCTGCCTGATATTTCTCCCGCTTTTCGGATGTGAGAAGAAGTGCGAAGTGCCCGCAGGCACGTATGAAATGACGTTCAGCGCGATCGAAGGCAACTGCGAAGAGAATATCTGGAAGCCGTTCGACGGGCACACCGACACGCTCGAGGTCGAAGAAGGACGTGCCTGCAAACGCTTTCTCACCAGCGAGGCCCAGAAGCTGAGCGCAAATTGCGATATGAACATCGAGTTCAGCGCGATTCAGGACGGGCGCGGGCTCTCCGATGGCCAGGCTGTAATCCGGGTGAAATGCGAAGAGGGCTACACGTGCCGCCACCTCTACAAGGTCGACTACAAGCGACTCGAAGGTCCATGACTACGGCGCGTATCTACGCGGGCACGCTGATTCTCAGCGCGGTCCTCCTCTTCATCATCCAACCCATGGTCGGGCGAATGCTGCTGCCGACCCTGGGCGGCACGGCTGTGGTCTGGGCCACCTCGCTGGTCTTTTTTCAGGCGACGCTCCTCGCGGGCTATCTCTACGCACATTTCGCCGCCCGCCTACTCGGGGCCCGGCGGCAGGCCGGCTTACACCTCGTCTTCATGCTCGCGGCGGCACTGACGCTGCCGATTGTCTTTGGCCAGAATTTCGACCCGTCGACCTCGCCGATCGGCTGGCTGCTCGAAAATCTCTTGCTCGAAGTCGGGCTCGTCTTCTTTCTGGTCTCGGCGAGCGCGCCGATGTTGCAAAGATGGTACGCAACGCTCGACGCTCCAGACGCAGACGACCCCTATTTCCTCTACTCGGCAAGCAACTTCGGAAGTCTCCTCGGACTCCTCGCCTAC
>CAYFTY010000464.1:0-4395 GCA_964346045.1 uncultured Bradymonadales bacterium
TCTTCGGCTTCGTCGAAGCGCTCGAGTTCGGTGAGTAATCGGCCCAGAAGGGGAGAGAGGCCGAACAAGTAGAAGAAGTTTTCTTCCACTTATTCCGCCTCCCTCCGCTTCTGACTCGGATGCGATGCTTCAGACGTCGCCGAGCGCCTCATAATCGAGGCCGTATCCGACGCCGCGAATCGTGCGAATCGGGTCGACTCCCAGTGGTTCAAATTTGTTGCGTAGCCGCCGGATGTGGCTGTCGATCGTCTTGGGGCTGACGTTCACGCCGTCGTAGGCGCCACGCATGATATCGCGGCGGGTATAGGCTTTGCGTGGTTGCTCCATCAAGGTTTTCATGAGCATGAATTCGACTTTCGAGAGCTCGAGTTCTTCGTCGCCGTAAGTCACTTCGAATGCGTTTTCGTCGAGCTTCAGGTCGCCTACCACGAGTCGGTCAGACGAAGCGATTCCGGTGCCCCGCCGCCGAAGCAGCGCGTGAATTCGAGCGGCGAGTTCGCGCGGGTGAAAGGGTTTTGCGATGTAGTCGTCCCCGCCAAGCTCGAGGCCGACGACCCGGTCGATGACGTCGCTCTCGGTCGACACGAAGATGATGGGCACGTCCGAGCGCTCACGAATTTCGCGGCAGAGATCGGTGCCTTTCTTTCCGGGCATCATCACGTCGAGCACGATCAATTCCGGGTCGTCTTTGAGCGCTTCGAGCACGCCGCGCGACGAGTCGAATTCGCGGCTCTCGAAGCCTTCTTTCTCGACAACCTGCTTGACGATCAACCTCATCGAGTCATCGTCGTCCACAATCCATATTGCCATGATGCCAACCCCGTTCGATGTGCTCCAACCTACATGCATCCGAGATTGCATCAAAGTGAAGCTATCGTTGCTCGAAACCTGATCTAGGGTAAGTTGGTGTCAATTATCGACGCATCGAATGCATGGACTCGAGATGTCACGAACAATCTGGATGGCTGCATTGAGCTTTCTGACTTTGCTGGCCGCGGCTCCACCTGCGGTCGCCCAGCCAGCGTCGGAGTCTTTCCATCCGCAGGCGGTCGAGTCGACGTCGATCTGGTCGACGGCCACCTCGGATACGGTAGCCCACCTGGTACCCTCGGCAGGGCTTGTGCTCCATGTTGCCGATGATCCGGTGATCCTGCAGCGCGCCGAGGACGGCAATTCAGTCGCCCGCCTGGTCGACGAGCAGCTCAAAGCCGACCTCGCGCTGGGACTCGGACTATTCGACCGCGTCGAGCTGGGCCTCGTATTGCCGGTCGTTCTTTATCAGACCGGCGAAGAAAGCCCTGCGCCGGAATCGAGCGATCTCGGACTCTCCGATTTTCGCGCCAGCGCCAGGATCAGAATTCTAGAGGCGGGTGGATTCGGACTCGCCGCGCAGGTCACGGGGTATATCCCGGCGAGCGATGCCGAACCTTATCAATCAGACGGTACCTTCGGGGTGTTGCCTGCGCTCGTCGCCGACTTTCGCTCAGATACCGACATACCGGTCATCATCGCCGCCAATCTGGGCTGGGAGCTGCGCGAAAACGCGGCGACGGCCATCGTCGAAACCGATGATCGTTTCGATTATCGAGCCGCGATCGAAGTTGGCGTCTTACCCGAGCAATTGCACCTCATGGCGTCGACCTGGGGCCGGGTCGAAGCCTTTGCCGAAACCCCCTCATCGCTTTCGGCCGAGTTTCTCGCGGGCGCACGCATCTTCTGGACCGGGTCGCTGACGACCACGGTCGGTGCGGGTGGCGGCCTTGCGAGTGGTTATGGAACACCCGATTTTCGCGCCGTCCTATCGCTCGGATACACACCCTCGACGACCGACCTCGACGAAGACGGCGTCGACGACGAAGTCGACCTCTGCCCCAACGACCCCGAAGACATCGATGGTTTCGAAGACGGCGATGGATGCCCCGATTTTGATAACGATGAAGACGGGATCGATGACATCGACGACGAGTGTCCGCTGGCCGCCGAAGACTTCGACCAATTCGAAGACGAAGACGGATGTCCCGATCTCGACAACGATGGCGACGGCATCGACGACTTTGAAGACGCCTGCCCGAACGAGCCGGGCGAGGCCCGACTTAGCGGCTGCCCATTGGTCGACGACGATGGCGACGGCATCGATGCGTCGGTCGATCAATGCCCCGACGAGCCCGAAGACATCGATGGTTTCGAAGACGAAGACGGCTGCCCCGACCTCGACAACGACAACGACGGCATCCCCGACGAGCGTGACCAATGCCCGAATGAACCCGAGTCGATCAACGGCTTACAAGATGAAGACGGATGCCCCGACGAAGGTAAGAGCGCCGTGCGACTCTCGGGAAATCGCATCGAGATCCTCGAGCGCGTCTATTTCGACACCGGACGAGCAACGATTCGAAAACGTAGCTACTCGGTCTTGCGGCAGGTCGCTTCGGTGCTCGAGGCAAATCCCGATATCAAACTCTTGCGCGTGCAAGGCCATACAGACTCGAGGGGGCGCGAGCGCGCCAACCTCGAACTGTCGCAGCAACGCGCCACCTCGGTGAAGGAGTTTTTGATCGAGGCCGGAATCGATGCCACGAGGCTCTCGGCGCGTGGCTATGGCGAGTCGCATCCGATCGCCGAGAACGACACTGCAGAAGGCCGCGCCGAGAATCGCCGCGTCGAATTTCACATCATCGAGCGAGAGTCGCGATGAGTGAAGAAGCAGGACACGTCAAATTCCCGCTGCGGTTGAAGCTCTTCTTTTTCGGGGCGCTTCTGGCTGTCGGGCCGACGGTTGCGGTGGGAATTGGCCTGATGGAAATCAACGCGACCACGCTCGAGACACAGAATCGCGAGCTGCGATTGACCGTCGCCGAGGACATCGCCGAAAGCATCGAGACGACCCTGAGTCGTGCACACGAGAGCCTGCTCGGGCTGCAGCAAGTGCTCACGAATGAGGCGCTCTCCGACGAGATACGCATTGAGCTCGTCACCGCACTCGTCGAAGCCGATCCGCTACTCGATACGGTCGGTGTCTACGGACGCGACGGTGCTTATATCGCCCAGATCGACCAGGCCGGTCGAAGCTTCGACAAAGACGAGCTAGAGACGTCGGTCGCCGAGACCGCCGCCAACAAAACCCTCGCGATCGGTGGGGTCGAACGGCGCGATGGCAGCGTCTGGGTCGAGACGATCATTGCGATCCGACCCAGACCCAACGAGGTCACCGGATTTTTGCGAACGCGCGCGCCGCTCGCCGGTGCGCAGGAGCGTGTGCTCGAACTCGCAAAACTGAGGTTGAGCTCAGACTCACGAATCGATGTCCTGGCCACCGACGGCACCGTCTTATTGAGCACGGCCGTCGACGAGCTCGGCGAGAAAATCGAGACCGAAGGCATGCTCTCAGACCTCGAGACCGTCGTCCGCCAGGGGGTCGCGCATTCGGGCGAGCATCCGAGCCGTGATGTACTGGTCTCGGCGCGACCGTTGCGCTCATTGCCGTGGGTGACGCGGGTGGAGGTGCCGCTCGACGTGGCGTATGAGTCTCTCTACACGATGCGCTTGGTCGTGCTGATCGCGACGACAGCCGCAGCACTCGTCGCCCTGATTCTTGCTCTCTTCTTTTCGAACCGACTCACCCGCCCGCTCGACGCCGTGGTCGACTTCACCCGACAACTCGCCGCCCGCGCCTTTGATGCGCGCGTCGAGGTCGAGACCACCGACGAGATCGCACTGGTAGCTCGAAGCCTCAATGATGCCGCGGCGAACCTGCAGGCAAGCGAAGAGCAGATCGCTCGAGAGATCGCGATTCGCTCGGACCTCGGTCGTTACCTGCCCGAAGAGCTCGTCGATAATGTCGTGCGGCGTGAGCAGATCATGGAACTCGGCGGCGAGCGTCGCGAAATCACGGTCTTATTTGCTGATGTCGTGCGTTTTACACCTCTCTGCGAACATCATCCGCCCGAGGTCGTCGTCTCGATTTTGAACGAACTCTTCACCTTGCTGACGACCATCATTTTCGAGTCGGGCGGTACGGTCGATAAATTCATTGGCGATTGTGTGATGGCGTTCTGGGGTGCTCCGCGCGAAGACGAGGACCACGCGTTTCACGCACTCGAAGCGGCCGAAAAGATGACGCGACTCATGGAATTCGCCAACTCGCGATGGATGAAAGACCACGGCATCGAGGTCGAACTCGCCATCGGCGTGAACACGGGCGACGCCGTGATCGGAAATATCGGATCGGAAACTCGCATGGAGTACACAGCCATTGGACAGGTCGTAAATCAGGCGGCACGGCTCGAAGCACTCGCTCGACCCGGCCAGGTGCTGGTCACCGAAGAAGTGCGCCAGGCCGTCACCGAGTTTGGCTTTCGCCCCATTTCGACCGAATTGCTCTCGGTCGGCGGCGAC
>CAYFTY010000465.1:0-4388 GCA_964346045.1 uncultured Bradymonadales bacterium
TCATAGACTTTCAGCGCCTTCTTGCGGTGTTTTTTGGACGGGGCGAGTTTGGGCGGGTCGAGGACGACGCGGTCGAATCGAATGCCTCGGTCAAAGGCGGAACGCAGGTAGTCGTCGACCTTCGATTCAACGGTCTGAACCTGCATAAACTCGTTGAGGGCCGCATTCGTGGCGGCTCTTTCTAGAGCGACACCCGACGAGTCGACGCAGACGACCTCACGCGCGCCGCGTGACGCCGCATGCAGACCAAATCCGCCTGTATACGAGTACGCATCGAGCACTCGATCCCCCTGCGATGATGCAGCGAACCAACGCCTGTGTTCGCGCATATCGGTGTAATGGCCGGTCTTTTGAAAATCACTCCAGGTCACTTCGAATTGGACGCCATCTTCGGCGACGCGAGTGACCTCTGGCGCCTGCCCGACGAGCGGAGAGAGATCGGGGCTGAATCCTTCTTTCTCGGCGATCCGCTCGGGCGCAGGTGCCACAAGAATTGCATCGAGCTCGGGAAACTCGGCCATCAGCGCATCCCGCACGAAATCACGGCGATCATGAAGTGGCCGCGTCGTGAGTTGGACGACCGCGAGCGAGTCGAAGATATCGACGACCAGCCCGGGAACACCATCCCCTTCTGAATTCAAGAGCCGATAGACATTCGTGTCTTTGCTTGGAAGTCCGACCGCTGCGCGTGTGCGCCGGGCCGACTCAATCGCACGTCTCAGATGTTGAACCTCGAAGCCTTCGGCGTCGGCAAAGGGACACATACGCAGCCGAATATCGCTCTGCCCGCTGCGCAAGGCCCAGCCGAGCGTATCCCCTCGGGCATTCACGACTTCTCGCACATCACCCTCCCCTGATTCTTCATCGCGGATCGCCCCCGAAAAAATCCACGGGTGACCGCATTCGACGAAACGAGACTTGCCCCTATGGAGACGGGCGGTAGGAAGATGATTCATGAAGGGTCCTCGAAGGCATGAAAAAAGCCGCCCCATGGGGACGGCTCGAGATAGAGATGCGGCGGCTGCTCAGCGCTTCGAGAACTGGAAGCGAGCGCGTGCGCCCTTCTGCCCGTACTTCTTCCGCTCTTTGACGCGAGCGTCACGCGTCAGGAATCCGTGCTTCTTCAACTCGCCGCGCAGTTCGGGGTCGGCGAGCGTCAGTGCGCGCGAAATCCCGAGTCGGACGGCGTCTGCCTGTCCGGTTTTTCCGCCACCATCGACATTTGCGATGACATCGAACTTTTCGAGGGTTTCAGTCAGCACCAGGGGCGAACGGACGACCATCATGAGGGTCGCGCGGTGAAAGTAGTCATCACCGGTCAGTCCGTTTACCGTGACGTTGCCCGAGCCGGGTCGTAGGAAGACGCGTGCCCGTGCTGCCTTGCGTCGTCCGATCGCGTGATATTGTTCAATCTTCGCCATGTCTCATTACTCCAAGTCGCCGTGCGACGGCCATTCAATCAAAGCTCGTAGGTGACGGGCTGCTGTGCCTCGTGAGGATGCTCGGATCCCGCATAGACCTTAAGTTTCTTGACGATTTCGCGTCCGAGAGGTCCTTTGGGAAGCATGCCGCGCACCGCGTAGGTGATGACGTCTTCGGGCTTCTTTTCGAGAAGCTCCCGCGCCGTAATCGACTTCAGCCCCCCGGGGTAACCCGAGTGCCGTCGATAGACTTTTTCGTCGGTCTTATTGCCCGTGAACACGACCTTATCGGCATTCACGCAGACGACGAAATCGCCGCAATCGACATGCGGGGTAAAAAGCGGCTTGTGCTTCCCGCGTAGAATCGTCGCGATTTGCGAAGCAGCACGGCCGACCGTCTGACCTTCGAGGTCGATGAGGTGCCAGCTGCGCTCGATATCTTCTTTCCTGGCGCTGTACGTCTTCATCTTTCTTCCAACAAGTTAAAGCCCGCTTATTTTCTAGCCCGCGGATATCATTCCATTAGCTGGTGACTCGTACGAGAGTCGAACCAAGGGCGGCTGGTATAGCGGTTGCCACGGAGTGTGTCAACTCAGGGTCCGGTTTTTGCGATCCCGCTCGTCAGAGTTGATGCTCGGCCAGGTAGCTGCGTGCGTCGTCGGCCCAGCTCGTCTGTGAGTGGAACTCGACGAGATCTTCGAGCGCCGTTTTGGCCTTGGCCGTATCCCCGAGGAGAATGTACGAGCGGCCGAGCAGGTAAAGCGCCCGCGCATCGAGGCCGAGACCCGAGTACTCGTCGAGCAGATAGGTCAATCGCATCGCGGCCGCACGAGGATTATCTCGCTTGAGGTAGAACTCAGCCACGTAGAATTCATGATCGGCGAGTCGACGCCTGACCTGGGCAAGGCGTCGATTTGCCTCTTTCGCGTAATCACTCTTCGGATATCGGGCCAGAAAGAAGCGAAATTCGCGTTCGGCATCTCGAACTCGGCTCAGATCCTTCTCATACGAGGGCGGCATGAAAAACCAGTCCTCGGGCATCTGACCGTAAAAGGCCATCGCTGTGCGGAACGCCGCGTAGACGACCTTCTCGTGGTTCGGATGCAGCTTGATGAACCCACGATACTGCTCGATGGCGCTCGGATGCTTGTCTTGTTCATAGTAGACGTCAGCGAGCCTGAGTTCGGCCAGCGCGGCGAACTGACTGTATGTATAGCGCGTGCGCACGAGGTTGAATTTGCGGGCGGCATCAATGAAATCACCATCCCGGAAATCTTCCATGGCGTCGTCGTACGCGTCGCGCGCGAGCTCCTGATAACTCGCTTCTTGCTGAGCTGCGGCACTCGGCACGTTGAGCGTCGATACGAGAAGAAACGTCAAAGCTGTTGTGATTCGCATCATGAGCGTTCCATTTCAATAGAATTTACGCCGCGGCGCGGGACCATAACGAAGTGTGCACCGAGGTGCAATCTCGTCTCGACCTGAACGCTGGAGCAAATCTACTCCAATCCCAGACATCGATGTCGGCTCGCATGACAGCCATGTCATAGCGACGATGGGATATCGCCGAAAAGAAACGCAGACCAGAGAGACTTTACCTCTAAATAACATGGACTTACCACATAACCACCGTGAGCGACGCCACTCTGGCCCGCTTCTTGAAAACCAGCGGGGTAGAGCAAGCCACCTTCGACGTCCTTGATGGTTGTACCATGTGTGAATGTGCTACATGTGATGAATGGATACGCAAGATGCAGCGGGTGCAACCGCGCCCGCTGCTTCAGGCGGCCACCATCGAGGACGAGGAAGAGATCGTGCGTTCGAGCCTATGCTATGCCCTTCTGGCGAGTGCTTTCGTGCTCGGCAGTTGCGCACCTGATGAGACGATCTGTCTGACCGATACCGACTGCGACCAGGGTCAGGTCTGCGAGAGAGAGGTGTGCACCACGCTCTGCGTGACAGATAGCGACTGTGCCGAAAACGAGCTCTGCCTCGACCGAAGCACCGGTGAAGGCAAGGCATGCGCGGTCTCTCTCGATGAGCCCGACCAGGAGACCATGGACGTGATGAACACCTGGATCATCCTTGTGCGTGGCGGAGCGGACGTTGATTGCAACTCGTCTTCTCCCGGTCCGGACATCGTCGGAATTGCTACGCAAGACGCCAATCTCGAGGAGTTGGCGTTCGGCGAATCGATACTGGGAGACCTTCGGGGAGATACGAATTCGTCGGATCCGGATGTGTTGGATGGGCGGCGCTGGCAAGACGCTTGCGACGCGGCCGTTTCACTGGGTTGTGATGGGTGGGTTGCCCTTCGACTCGTTGGAGAAGACGGACTCACGCTTGGGATCAACAGTCTCACTGCGCGGCTGGATGTGGTCGAGCGCGGTGCAGCATGCGGAGAACGTGATGACGAGCCCTATCGGGTCTTTGCCTGCAACGACCCGAATGCGGTGGCGAACAACGATGATATTTCGAGCTGTACGCGCCTTCTCGCAGAAGGAAGCGGAACACGAGAATTCGAACTTTGAGCCCTCGAGGCGAAGAATGTTCACGTAGCGCTTTGTTTGTGTTAACTACGCGAAGAATGCGTAAGGGATAATACTTTGAAAGAGTCGGAGACTGCATTAGCATCTGCTAACGCAATCGCCTTCAATCTGGGATTTATGGACTTGATTCGCCGCATCCTTGCCTTCGGGCTGGTATCCATTGCTTCGCTTGCGCTTTTTCTTGCCTGCGCGGACGAAAACGCCTGCATTGCAGACGCCGATTGTGATACCGAACAGGAAGTTTGCGAAAACGAGGTCTGTCGTCCGCTATGCACTCTGGATTCAGATTGCGATGAAGGAGCGTGCGTTCCGCGAGCGAGCGGGAACCTGAGCTACTGTGACCCGGATGCAAACATGCCGCCCACGAATAACGAGCCCGATTTCGGGCAAGAGGATATGGGCGGCGAAGAAATTGGGA
>CAYFTY010000466.1:0-4370 GCA_964346045.1 uncultured Bradymonadales bacterium
GGCCGACGAGTTTTGGGCCGTCGCCGGCGAGCTTCAATTCACCGGTGGGCGTGTTCCATCCGTCTTCGCCGCGAACCTTCGAAACCTTAATGTGGACGTCGGTCGGCTCGAGTTCAGTGTATGATTCGCCGGGAACTTCGCCTTCGCCGGGTAGCGTGGCGTTCTCGGGAATCGGCACCGGCTCGGTGTCATCTCGTTCGGGCGAGGTAATCGCCTCGGTAGGGGCTTCGTCGTCGGGCACTCGGCCGGCTCTCAAGGCCCCGGTATCGATGCCTTCGGCGTTCACCTGCGAGGCGACCTCGGGAAGAATGCCCAGTTTGGCGTAGAGTCTCGAGACATACGTTGCCAGATGCGCCTTGGTGAAGTCGGCGGCAGCCTGCGCGAGATAGACCGAAAGCTCTTTCTGCATCTCGAGTGCAGTCTGATAGCGGTCGTCCGGATGTGCGGCGAGCGCGCGCGTGCAGATGATGTCGAGCTCGGCCGGGACGTCGCTGCGCAGCGAAGAGGGCGGTAAAATGTGCGCTCTTTTGATGCGCTCGACGAGTTCATCCCCCTCAAGTTCGTCGTCGTACGCAGGTCGCCCGGTCAGGAGTTCGAAGAGACAGAGGCCGACTGCAAAGATGTCGCTTCGTGCATCCTGTTGGTTCCCGATCGCGTATTCGGGAGCCATATATTTCAATTTCCCCTTGATGATACCGGTCTGCGTCTCGACACGGCCGCGTCCTCGCATCTTGGCCACGCCAAAATCGATGAGCTTCACGTCGCCCTCGACGCCGAGAATGATATTCTGCGGCGAAATATCGCGGTGGACGAGGCCGAGAGGATTTCCATCCTGATCGTTTCGGGTATGCGCGTACTGCAAACCCGCGCATGCTTCACGAGCAAGATAGGCCGCGACCTCGGCTGCGAGCAGTCCGTTGTACCTTCGCAACGCTTCGAGAACCATCGAGAGGTCCTGCCCCCGAACGTACTCCATCACCATGTAGAGCCGCCCGTCGTCCTGGTCGAGGTCGAGCACGCCCACGATGTTGTCGTGTTGGAGTTGCGAGGTGAGTCTGGCCTCGTCGATCATGATCTTTTCGGCTTCTTCATCGCCCTGATGCTGCGGCAAGATGACCTTGAGGGCGTAATATTTCTCGAAGCCTCCGAGTGGGCCGGTTTTGCGCGCCAGATAGATCTCGGCCATTCCGCCGACCGCGATGCGCTTGATCAGTGTGTAAGGCCCGAGGGATTCAGACATCTTGTCGATTTGCCAGAAACGAGTTCGTTTCATTGTACTGAAATTTCGGCCGCGCGCACGTCGAGACCGCAACAAACCCGCCGGTGAGGGGCGATGTCGTTGACACTTTCGAGGCGTTGGTGCAATACATCCTTGCCTGAGTGAGGAGCAGAGCATGGCTACAGCGAACACGATCGAGTTGGAAACCTGCATGAAGCAGTGCCTCGCATACTGCGAAGCGCACCCCGAGCAGGAGTTCGTCGAGTATCATCACCCACGGCTGAAGCGCGCCAACGAGAAGTACATGCGCATCGTGCGCGAGTCGGATCTGCAATTTGTGGAGTGGCGACGTGAAGAGCAGCAGGGCAAGCTCGCATGGAAAAAGCTTGGAAAGACGGCGCGGGCGACCCAGCGCGCGCTCAAACGGGTGAATGCGGTCGACTACCCATCAAAGAGCCTGCATCACTGGGACGAAGAACGTCTGGTCGCTCTCGTCGAGCGCCTGATGGCATTCCTCGACGCGCGTCGCGACTCGATCGAAGAAGCCGGCGACCTCTACGACAGCCTTGAAAGAGCACTTTCATCGGCTCAATCCGAGGGAAGCGAAGAGACAGAATCGTTTGACACCTACGTTCGATACGCATCGGCACGCGCCGGAGCGTTTGGCTCGTTTGCGAATGCCATCGGCGACTTTCGTGTCTCGATGAGACGTTATCTTGGTAAAGACCATGATGACTATCGATCGATTCGCTGGCCGATCACCTTGAGTCCCGACCAGTCGGTCCTTTGAGTATTAGATCATCCCAGAAAGCCCTCGTCACAGGCGTCTCGCGCGGCATTGGACGCGCGCTCGTCATCGCTCTACGAGATGCGGGCTGGCAGGTTGCCGGGTGTTCACGCAGCCCCGAGGCCGGCTGCGAGATCGATTTCTACGAAAGCTGCGATATTTCGGACCCCGTCTCCGTTGCGTCGTTTGCCGGCGCACTCTCGCAGCGCTGGGATGCACTCGACCTCTTGATCCACAACGCCGGGGTACTCGGCCCACGAGCTCCGCTTCGGGACATCGAGCCTGCGGAGTGGAAGCACGTGATCGATGTGAACCTCAATGGTTCTTTCTACGTCGTTCGGGAGTTTTTCGATCTGCTCGAGGCGGCCGACGAGCCGCGCGTCGTGCTCATGTCTTCGAGCGTCGGGCGAAAAGGGCGGGGCGAATGGGGCGCGTACTCGGCCTCGAAATTCGGCGTCGAAGGTCTCGTAGACATACTCGCCGACGAACTCGAGAAAGGTATCGTCGTGAGCGTGAATCCCGGGGGTACAGCCACCGATATGCGCGCGGAAGCCTATCCAGACGAAGACCCTGCCACGCTGCCTTCGGCCGCAGAAGTCGCCGAAATCATCCTCGGTTTCGTCGAAGAAATGCCAGGCTCGTCGGCGCGTCGACTCAATGTGCGAGATCGAATCGCGCCGAGTTGAATGAATCATACCAGACTGGTATGGATTGCCGGGCGTCCTGTCCTGCAGACCGAATCAAGGAGTCAACGTGTCCTCATTCAGTAAGCTCATCGAAAAGGTGAAATCGCAGATCCGCGAAGTCGACGTCGAAACGGTGCACGGTCGCATCGATTCGGGCGAAGACGTCGTGATCCTTGACGTGCGCGAACGCGACGAATTCGTCGACGGCCACATCGAGGGCACCGAGTTCATTCCTCGAGGATTCCTCGACCTGCGCATCGAGAACACGGTCGCCGACAAGGATGCAAATGTCGTGATCTACTGCGCCGGCGGTACTCGCTCGGCCCTGGCCGCACGCACTCTCGAAGAACTCGGCTATACCAACGTCGAGTCGATGAAGGGTGGCTTCACGGCGTGGAAACAGGCCGGCTACGAAGTACGCGTTGCCAAGGGGCTCTCTCAGGAGCAGATGTCGCGATACAGCCGCCATCTGATCATCCCCGAGATCGGTGAAAAGGGACAGCTCGCCATGCTCGAGTCACGAGTGCTCTTGATGGGCGCCGGCGGGCTTGGCAGCCCCGTGGGGCTCTATCTGGCAGCGGCCGGGATCGGAACACTCGGTCTGATCGACAGCGACGTCGTCGACCGCTCCAACCTTCAGCGCCAGGTCCTTCACGCCGATGCGCGCGTCGGCGAGCCCAAAGTCGATTCGGCCGAAGAGACGATCAACGGGCTGAATCCCGACGTCACCGTCGAGAAATACGACACCCGACTCACCAGTGAAAATATCGAAGAGATTTTCGGTCAGGGATGGGATGTCGTCGTCGACGGCGGGGATAATTTCCCGACGCGTTATCTCGTCAACGACGCATGCGTGAAGCATGGAATCCCCAATGTGCACGGGTCGGTCTTTCGATTCGAAGGACAGGTGACGACCTTCATTCCGCATGATGGACCCTGCTACCGATGTCTTTACCCCGAGCCTCCGCCGCCCGAATTTGCGCCTTCCTGTCAGGAGGCAGGCGTGCTGGGAGTGCTCCCCGGCGTCATCGGATTGCTGCAGGCCATCGAAGTCATCAAACTGGTGACCGGGGTGGGCAAGCCCCTCAACGGTCGACTTCTGGCCTTCGACGGGCTCGAAACCAAGTTCAGAGAACTTCGCCTGCAGCCTGATCCAGATTGTCCGGTTTGCGGTGAAGATGCCGAGTGGACGGGCTATATCGATTACGAGCAATTCTGCGCCGTCTCAATCTGAGGGCGTCTCATCGTCGGATTGGCTCGCCTCACGTACGCGCTCGATGCGGTCGTCGACCGCGTCGACCGTTTCTTCGAGACTTTTGACGTTGGCGCGACGCTCGATCATGTCGATCGTGTTCTCATAGACGGATTGAAGCTCGCGCGGTGCCGCTTCTTTGCGAACTTCGAGCTCGGGTACCAGCGATTCATCTTCAAAAAAGGCGAGGGCGCGCAGAAGCATATTCTGCGACTGGGAGTCTCTGCGTTCGTGCAAGAAGTCGAGCAGCGCCTTGCGGGCTTTGAAGGTGCGTCTTCGTCCCAAAGAGAGGATGGCGCGCCCCTCGAGGATCTCGTTACGCCTCGGATCCATGGCGGGAAACGCCTGCTCGGATTGGATGATGTCGAGAAGAATCTCCTGTCCCCGCTGGCTATTTTCGACGCCCAGGGAATCGATGAGATGTCT
>CAYFTY010000467.1:0-4365 GCA_964346045.1 uncultured Bradymonadales bacterium
TCACGACGGTCGAGAGCTTCGCGGCGCGCACGCTCAGTATCGGTCAGCTTGTCGTTTGACGGAGCAGGAGCTTTCGCGTTGTCGCGGTCGTCGTCTCCTTTGACTTCCCTGGCCTGCTTCGTGGCTTTGGGCTCGTCGTCCTGAGAACTCAAAATCCACCACGCCGCTCCACCGCCAAGAGTGAGAAGGACGAAAAGAACGCCCAGAAGAATGACCAGTTTTTTGCGACCTGAGTTCATGGGATGCGCAGTATAAGGAGTTCTCAGCTAAACCGCCATCGACCCGGCTGTCAATTTCTGGTTTCGGCGCCAGACACTCGGGAAACCCGCGAGACCACCACTTTCATTTCGTCGGTGCGGAATCGACGTGTTCACAGAGCGTTCCGACCGACGACGAATACGGACGTCCGCACTCGGTACAGAGCCGAGCATCGGTCTCTTCGAGCCTCGTGTTAACGCCCACTCGCTGGTCGAAAACAAAAAGCTCTCCGTCCCAATCCAGCTCGGCGTCTTCGATCTTCTCGAAATAGTTCAAGACCCCGCCCTCGAGTTGGAAGGCGTCGATGCCGTGACGTTTCATCCAGCTCGTAGCCTTTTCGCAGCGGATCCCGCCAGTACAGAACATCACGACCTTTTTGTCGCCAAGCTCGTCGGCGTGTTGTTCTACGTATTCGGGAAACTCGTGAAACGCAGTCGTTTCGGGATTGAGCGCCCCACGAAACGTGCCCATCTGGAATTCAAAGTCGTTTCGGGTGTCGACCACCACCATGTCCTCGCCCTGGCGCAACCACTCTCGAAAGGTCTCAGGCGCCAGATGGGTGCCCGTATCGTTAGCCCCACGATACCCGGCCCTCATGGTCACGATCTCGGGTTTGACCTTTACGTCGAGACGCCCAAACGGCATGTGGCTCGACCACGAACGTTTGATCCAGACGTCTGAAAACCGTGGGTCTTTGCGCATTTCAGATTCGAACGCCGCGCAGTCGTGGGGGCCGCCGGCGAGCATCGCGTTGAGCCCCTCTTCGGCGACGATGATTGTCCCTCGAAGGTCTCGCGCCTCACTGATCTTCTCGAGCCAGTCGCGCGTTTCTGCAGGAGACTCGATGGGTACGAATCGATAGAAGGCCAGATTTTCGATTCGCTCGGACATTCAGGCGCCGTGCCGAAAGTGCATGATATCGCCGTCTTCGACGACGTAATCTTTTCCCTCGAGACGCATCTTTCCGGCTGCCTTGATCTCGACCTCGTCTCCGAACTCTTCGAGGTCGCCCACGGTGAAGACTTCGGCGCGGATGAAATTCTTTTCGAAGTCAGTGTGAATGACTCCCGCAGCCTGCGGTGCTGTCGCACCCACCGGTACGGCCCACGCGCGAATCTCCTTTTCGCCGGCCGTGAAAAACGACTGCAATCCGAGCAGCTCATAGGCAGCTCGCACCAATACGTTGAGCGCAGGCTCGTCGATGCCCAGACCTTCGAGCATTTCCTGCTGTTCGTCATCTTCGAGTTCGGCGAGTTCGGCTTCGATCGAGCCGCAGACGACCACCATCTCGGCGTTTGTTTCGCCGGCGAGGTCCCTCAATTCCTGCACGTATTCGGCTTCGCCATCGAGGTCGTCTTCGTCGACGTTTGCCACGAAGAGCACCGGTTTGATCGTGAGCAGGTGCAGATCCTCGATCAGCTCGAGCTCGCGCTCGGAGTAGTCGACCGTTCGCACCGGTCGTCCATCTTCCAGCGCCTCGTAAGTCTTTTCGAGGGCTGCGAGCCGAGCGACCTCAAGCTTGTCGTTGCTCTTTGCGGCACGCCGCTGCTTTTCGAGCCGTTTCTCGACCGTTTGAAGATCGGCGAGCATCAGCTCGGTCTCGATAATCTCAACGTCGCGACGCGGGTGCACATCGCCCTCGACGTGCACGACGTCCTGATCTTCGAAGCAGCGCACGACATGGATGATCGCGTCAACCTCGCGGATATTCGCCAGAAATTTGTTCCCCAGCCCTTCGCCCTTAGACGCGCCGCGCACAAGGCCCGCGATATCGACGATCTCGCAGACAGCCGGAATCACCGTGTCGGTTTCGATATGCTGGTGGATGATCGTAAGCCGCGGATCGGGCACTGGCACGATCCCGACATTCGGATCGATGGTGCAAAACGGGTAGTTGGCCGATTCGGCCCCCGCCTCGGTCAGGGCATTGAAGATGGTCGACTTCCCAACGTTGGGAAGTCCGACGATTCCGGCAGAAACACTCATGATTTCACTACTCAGCTCGAAAGGGGCGAAGCGACGCGCAAAGATACGCAAACTCGCTTACTTTTCAAGCTCAGCGGCCCTGACCGAATTCATATGCTCAGCCGGGCATCTCGCGCAGCAGTCTTTCTACGTGGCCTTTGGCCCGCACATTGTCGTGAATCGCCTCGATTTTGCCGTCTTCACCGACCAAAAAGGTCGAGCGAACGATGCCCATGTAGGTCCGGCCATAATTTTTCTTCTCCCGCCATACGCCCATTTTTTCGGCCAGTTCGTGTTCGGGATCCGAGAGTAGCGTGAAATTCAGGTCTTCTTTGGCCCGGAATTTCTCGTGACGTGCGACGCTATCGGGCGAAACGCCATACACTTCGTAACCCTGGTCGCGAAAGGTAGAAAGATGATCTCGAAAGTCGCATGCCTGCGTGGTGCATCCGGGCGTCATATCTTTGGGATAGAAATAGAGCACGTATTTCTGTCCCTCCAGGTCTGACGAATTCACCGTCCCTGCGTCGTCTGACTCGGCTTCAAAAGTCGGCATCGTGTCGCCTACATTCCACTTCGGGTTCTCGCCCATTTTCATCCTCCAGATTCAAGTATCCTCGCCGATGCGAGGCTTTATTCGATTTCTTTCGATAGTCGTCGTTTCGCGTTCTCCCACGAATCCTCGAGCATTTCGAAGAGCTGCGCTGCCTTTTCGGGCGCTGCGTTAGACGCCGCCGTTTCGATGCCTCGGGCAAAATCCGCGTCTTCGACCGATCCGAACATCGCCGCGCTCGATTTGAAACTATGCGCGGCGATCTCGGCCTCGTTCATATCTTCTCCCTCGATGGATGCTTCGATACGCGACATGAGTTCATCACCGCTCTCCAGATGATTCTTCACGAGGTCACGATACTTCTCGGGGCGCCCCGGAAATAGCTGGCGAAGCTCGTCGAGCTTTCGTCGATCAAAGCTGTCGGATCCACCGAGGATCGATTCGTTCGTGTGCATGATGCCACGTTCGCGTCCGATGGCCTCGATACTCTGCACGAGCGTTTCGACCTCGAAGGGTTTGCCAAGAAAGTCGTTCATGCCCGCTGCAAGACAGCGCCGGCGCTCGTCTTCGAAGACACTTGCCGTCATGGCGACGATCCAGGGGTGATCGGGTCGTCCCCCTTTGCGGATCTTCCGCGTCGTCTCGAGCCCGTCCATACCGGGCATGTGCATGTCCATGAAGATCAGATCGTAGCCCCGGCGTCCGAGCTTCACGATCACCTCGTTGCCGGTTTTCGCCACGTCGGGCTCGTAACCGAGTCGTTCGAGCATCGCCACGATGACTTCCTGATTCACCGTATTGTCTTCTGCGACCAGAATCCGCAGAGGGATCCGCATCGCCAGTTCTTTGTCGAATGGCGAAAGCGTTCTGGGAGCATCGGGTGAGGTGCCGGCGAGCACGGCTTCAAAGACCTGGCGAGTCTGTCGATAGCGAACCGGTCTGGGGATCGTCGCGGCAAACTCGAACTCTTCTTTGTCCGCTGCCGCAGTCGGTGATGCCAGGGCCGCGACATGCAGGATCGGCATGTCGGGACGCTGCTCGCGTATCGATTCGACCGTACTGGCCGTCCAATCGCCGTCAAAAAGTACGACGAAATCAGGGTCTTCCGCGTCAGAGAGAGTCTCGACGATCGCCGACTCATCGTGGGCTACGAGTGTCTCCATGCCCCAGAGCTGCGCCATTTCGACGAAGCTGCGAAGCGATGGGCGCTCTCGCCCGAGCAGCACACATGTGGTGGCGTAAAGGCCCATGGGGTCCGTGAGTTCACCGGTTCGAATAGGGGCGTCAGTCGCCGGCAACTCGGCTGAGAAATAAAAGCTCGATCCCTCTCCGGGCTCGCTCTCGAGCCACATCCGACCCCCCATCATTTCGCTGAGGCGTTTCGAGATGGCAAGCCCGAGCCCGCTTCCGCCATGTTTGCGAGTCGTCGACGCATCAACCTGCGTAAAGCTCTCGAAAAGCCGTTCCTGGTGGGCCTTCTCGATGCCGATCCCGGTATCGCGGACCTCGAAGACGACGTTGCCCTCGGCATTTTTGGAATGATGGAGAGGATGAGCAGCCATACCAGCAGCACAGGAACTATGGTGGCC
>CAYFTY010000468.1:0-4359 GCA_964346045.1 uncultured Bradymonadales bacterium
AGCCAGAGGAGGTCCAGACTCGATTGATTTCGGTGGAATGGCTCGCGGACAACCTGGATGCTCCGGGACTCGTTGTCGTGGACACACGGCCCACTCACGAATACGTCGCCGGCCACATTCCGGGAGCGGTCAGTGCGTCGTTTCGAGAAGATGAATCGTACTCGAACGGAGTCTACGTCTCGTACGGGGGCGGGTTGGATCTGTGGGTGGACACCGACAACCCCGTGCCATTTCAGGATGGCTCGCCCGATGAGGTACAAAGTGCGATTCGTTCCATTGGAATCAACGACGATTCGACGGTGGTCCTCTACGATGCCGGCGCACATTTCCACGCGCCACGCGCTCATTTTACAATGAAATATCATGGTCTTGCCGATGTGCACGTTCTGGATGGTGGCCTTCACAAGTGGACCGACTCGGGCCATGACGTGAGCACAGACATCCCGGATATCGAGCCAGGAGATTTTACGGCTCGGATCGACGAACCGGCGATTAAGGTCGATACCGACTACGCGCTTACAGCGAGCGGCGATCCCGAGATCCAGCTCGTCCACTCGTTGCCTCCTTCGTGGCACTATGGAAGCTATCTGGCGTACTCTCGGCCCGGGCATATTCCGGGATCGGTGATGGTTCCGATGGGCTATTTCTTTAACGCCGACCGGACGTGGAAGTCGCCGGAACAACTTCGTTTTCTATTTGAGGCTCAGGGCATCGATCTGGACCAGGAGATCGTGACCTATTGCGGAGGAAATCCACTCTCGGCCTGCACGTACTTTACCGCCCGTTACGTCATGGGACTCGACAACGTGAAGAACTACCATCCGTCGCTTACCGGCTGGCTGGAGGACTCGCGGAATCTGCCGCTCAACACCTACCAGCACCCCGAGCAACTTCGCGACTCAGACTGGATCGGGTGGTTCGCAGGCGATCGAATCCAACGCCTTCTCGAAGACCCTCCCGCGATTGTGGTGGATGTCCGAGAGACCTCGGCTTACGAGGCTGAACACATCAAATGGTCGGTTAATCTGCCGATGGATGGCTACGAGGAGCCGGGTCTCGACGCACCCGAAGCCTGGGCCGAGCGGCTGGGGAGCCTCGGTGTGGGAGGGCGATTGAAGCGGTGATTTGCGACGAAACGATTACGCCCGACGTCACGGCCCTCTACTTTGTGCTGGATTACCTCGGCCACGACGAGTTTTCGGTCTGCGCCGAGGGTCTGATGGGCTGGCAGCGAGACGGTTACGAGTTCACCGATGAGGAAACGCTCATCGCAGAATCCAAGCACCGACTCGACGTGGCTGTGCACCCCAAGACGTTCCAGGCGGACCCGGATCGGCAACGTGTGGTAGACAGTCTCGACGCGTCGCCACAGACGGGGTTCCGGAGGCTCTGGGTTGTTGCTTCCGAGGTCGTCCCCGCCGAGTTTGACGAACGCGAGCATAGCCATATCCCCTGGTCGGCTCATTTTGACGAATCAGGCATGTTGCTGCCAGCCGGTGACCTCTGGACTCTCTACGAAGATGCGGGCGCCTCACCTTTTTCTGATGTCGCCGTCTTCGCAGGGGACTGGAAAGAGGCGAGCGTAAACTACTTTGTCCTACGGTTGCTCGGCATGAAGCGCGTGGCGATTTACGTTCCCTGAGCCAGGTGCTCGCTCGAGCGCAGCAGAGGTCATGCGGACGCGCGGGTGTCTTTCTCTTTGACTTCATCAGATCTATCGTATATCTACGATGGGCGTTAAGGCTCTCGGAGCAACGACCATGGAACCAAAAACTAAATGCTGTCCGCCTGGCGAGACCGTGGTCTCGATCCCTGGTGACGAAAACGTCGCAAACGAGCGACTCGCGCGACTCGCCAAAGCGATCGGACACCCGGCGCGGGTAGCGATCATCCGTTTGCTCATGCGGCGAGAAACCTGCATCTGTGGCGAGATCGTCGAAGAGCTGCCGCTGGCTCAATCGACGGTTTCGCAGCATCTCGCGCAGCTCAAGAAAGCGGGCTTGATCCGCGGCGAGGTCGACGGGCCACGCGTCTGCTACTGCGTCGACGAAGGGGCGATCGAACTGCTCAAGCTACTCGTATCGGAGCTCACATGACGACGAATACCTACACTGCGAAAGGCTTCAATACGCCCGGTGGCGATGCGAAGCTCGAGACCCTGAAAGCCACGATCGAGTTCGACGGAAGCCAGGGGATGGGTGATGCCGTTCCTGGGCCCGCGCATCTTCTGGCCGGCTCGCTTTCGGCATGTCTGCTGAAAAACGTCGAGCGTTTTCACCACATGTTGCCGTTCGAGTACTCCGAAGCCTCGGCAGAGATCGAGCTCGAACGTCGAGATTCACCGCCGGCGATCATTCGCGCCAGCTACACGCTCGTGGTGCACACCGAAGAACCCCCAGAGCGTTGCGAGCTGCTGCATAAGAACATTCGTAAATACGGGACGATTACGAATACGATGGCCGAGGCCTGCGATCTCGAAGGCGTGCTTCGCGCGGTCCGAGACGACGGAAGCGAAGAGGATTTCTAGCCTTGATGGTTTCATTTTTACAAGGAATATCGTATTTCGACGATAGGCGATAGATTAGGAGCGAATATGCAAGCGAACACAAATACTCTCACCATTTACGATCCAGCAATGTGTTGTTCGACGGGCGTTTGCGGCCCCGAGGTCGATCCAAAGCTGGTGCGCTTTTCTGCGGACCTCGATTGGATTTCGAAGCAGGGCGTCGACGTGCGTCGTTTCAACCTCGCGCAAGAGCCCGGTGCGTTCGCCGAAGATGTTTCGGTGAAGGCCGTGCTCGACAGCCAGGGTGAGGCGGGGCTTCCGCTCATCAAGTTGGGAGATGATGTCGTCAGCAGCGGCGAGTACCCATCGCGCGATGAACTCGCAGCCCTGGCGGGGCTCTCTTCGACGCCTGGCCTCTACACCGACGCCGTCGCGGAGCTCGTCGCGATCGGCGCGGCGATCGCCTCGAACTGTGAGCCTTGTTTCAAATTCCACTACGACAAGGCGCGCAAGCTTGGCGTGTCGCGTGAAGACATGATGCGGGCGGTCACGACAGCAAAGAACGTCAAAGAGACGCCCGCCCAGAAAATGCTCGAACTCGCCGAGCGCTACCTCAGCCAGGAATCTGAGGAAACGAGTGCGAAGGGTAGCGAGCAGTCGAGCGGATGCTGCGGGTCGTCTTCCGAAACCGAGTCGGCCGAACCCAAGAAATCAAGTTGTTGCTGAAGGAGACTCCCATGCTGAACGAACTTACACATCCAACGCCGTTTCTATTTTTCACAGGAAAGGGCGGCGTCGGTAAGACCTCGTCGGCCTGTGCGACTGCGCTGCAGCTCGCCCGTGAGGGCAAGCGGGTGCTGATCGTCAGCACGGATCCGGCTTCGAATCTCGACACGGTGCTCGGCACCGAGCTTCTCGGCGAGCCGACTCCGATCGCTGGTGAGCCGAATCTCTTCGGCTTGAATATCGACCCCGAGGAGGCCGCCAGGGCGTATCGCGAACGCGTCATCGGGCCGTATCGGGGCGTGCTTCCGGACAGCTCGGTCGAATCGAT
Source organism: uncultured Bradymonadales bacterium (assembly GCA_964346045.1). Lineage (GTDB taxonomy): Bacteria > Myxococcota_A > Bradymonadia > Bradymonadales > Bradymonadaceae > CAYFTY01. The sequence goes on from CAYFTY010000468.1 coordinate 3,561, forward strand.
CGAAGAGCAGCTCTCGGGCGCCTGCACCGTCGAGGTCGCTGCGTTTGACGAGTTCACTGGATTGATTAGCGACGCCGAGACCGTCGAGGCGTTCGAACACATCATTTTCGACACGGCGCCCACCGGCCATACGCTGCGTCTTTTGCAGTTGCCCGCGGCGTGGACGAGTTTCATCGAGACGAACGAGCGTGGCGCGTCGTGTCTTGGGCCGCTTTCGGGCCTGAAGAACCAGCAGGAGCGTTACGCACAGGCCCTCGCGGCGCTGAGCGATGCCGAGCGTACGACGCTGGTGTTGGTGACGCGCCCCGAACGTAGCGCGCTCAATGAGGCAGAACGCACCCGTGTCGAGCTCGAAAAGCAGGGAGTTACGAATCAATTTTTGCTGGTCAACGGCGTCTTTCGAGCGACCGATCGCGACGATTCGCTGGCGGTGCATCTCGAAGAGAGTGGCCAGGCCGCCCTCGAAGCGATGCCGCCCGGTCTGAGCGCGCTTCGGTCATTCGAGGTGCCGTTGAAGCCCTACAATCTCGTCGGGCTCGATGCGCTCGCGTCGTTCTTTTCGCAGGCCGCAGAGGACGTCCCGCCAGCCGCGCAGCGCCGCGCTGCTGTCGCAGACTTTGCGCGTCTCTCGTCGCTTGCAGACGAGGTGGCCGATGCCGGCCATGGATTGGTGATGTTCATGGGCAAGGGTGGGGTAGGAAAGACCACCATGGCGGCGGCTTTCGCCGTCGAACTCGCGGCTCGCGGGCTGCCGGTTCACCTGACCACCACCGACCCGGCTGCACACCTCGGGGGGAGA
>CAYFTY010000469.1:0-4355 GCA_964346045.1 uncultured Bradymonadales bacterium
GGCCGCTCAGACACTCGGGCGTCGCCGCTTCGCATCCTGCCGTCAAGATGAGGTCCTGAATGGTGACCTCTCCACCCTCTTGCACCTGCAGGTCTGGATGGTCGTTGATGGTATCCTCGAGCGTTGTGTAAAACGCTTCCATCGCCTCGTCGCTCGCGTTGAAGCGTTCGAACTTCAGGATCACGACGCTTGCACCGTCCTGCGCAAACGCCGAACTGGCGAAGCATATCGTCGAAAGGAGCACGGCCAAGAGGGTGGTAAATACGCTTCCTCGCATGAGGACCTCATTTCTCAGGATTGCGGTGACTGTCTATAGTATCGGCCCGACTACGCATTCGAGCAAGTAGCTCTTTGGATGCGTGTGTCGAGTCTCGTGGCGTGACACGACCGCCGGCAGCGTTGACCCACGTGGAAGACCCTTTAGAGTAAGGCGTCGCTCGTTCTGGGAAGTCATGCTCGCTCTACAAGATCTCAAAAAGTCCTTCGGCGCACGCGCCATCCTCAACGATGTGAACGTTCGCATCAGTGCTGGGGTCGTGGCAGGTCTCGTTGGCCCCAACGGCGCGGGAAAGACGACTCTTCTCGAAGTGATATCAGGAGACGAGGAGGCCGACGCTGGACTCGTCTCGGTGCCCAGGGGCGCGACCATCGGATTCCTGCCGCAGGAGATCGAACTGCAGCATCACTCCGAAGCTCTGATCGACGTTATCCTCGACGGCCGCTCGGATCTCATCGAGATGGAGGAGCGGCTGACGCACCTGGCCGAAAGGCTCGAGGCCGAACCCGATCTCAGTGAAGAGTACACGAGCCTGCAAGAGCAATTCGAGGTCGATGGCGGCTATATCTTCCGCAGCCGAGCTCGAGAAATTGCGGTTGGAATCGGCTTCCGTGCCGACGACCTCAAGCGGCCGATCGACGAGTTTTCGGGAGGCTGGCAGATGCGTGCGCTACTGGCACGTCTGCTGCTGACGCGCCCCGACATCCTGCTCCTCGACGAGCCCACCAACCATCTGGATATCGAGAGTGTCGAGTGGCTCGAGCGCTTTCTGAAGCGCTATGAGGGCATCGTCATCATCGTGAGCCACGATCGCTACTTCATCAATCAGCTCGTCGACGAGATTCTCGAGCTCGAACGCGGCAAGCTGACGCGCTACGTCGGCAATTACGATGCTTACCGAAAAAAGAAGGAGCTACTGCGCGAGCAGCTCGAGAAAGAGGCCGCTCAGCAGGCCCGAGAAATCAAGCAGATCGAAGAGTTCATCGAGCGATTTCGGTACAAGGCGACCAAGGCTGCTCAGGTGCAGAGCCGCATCAAGATGCTCGAGAAGCTCGAACGCGTAGAGACCATGCGCGGCGAAAAAGACGCGATGAAATTGCGCTTTCCACAGCCACCGCGGCTCGGAAAACACGTCCTCGTCGCCGAGAATGTCCATAAATCCTTTGATGAAAACGTGGTCTACGATGGTCTCGATTTCCAACTGATCCGTGGCGACAAAGTGGCACTGGTCGGGCCGAATGGTGCGGGCAAGACCACGCTCCTGCGGATGATGGCAGGCGAACTCGAGCCCGACAGCGGAAAGATTCGCTATGGCGCGCATGTCGAGACGGCCTATTTTGCGCAGCACGCACTCGATCAACTCAACCCCGAATGCACGATTCTCGAAGAGCTGAACAACCACGCCACGATCGAGACGGCTCCGATGGTCCGCGATGTGCTGGGCGCATTTCTCTTCAGTGGCGACGACGTGAACAAACGGATTTCGGTGCTCTCGGGGGGCGAGAAGAGCAGGGTGGCACTCGCCAAACTCATGCTCGAGCCGGCGGGTCTTCTGCTCCTCGATGAGCCGACCAACCACCTCGATATTCCGTCGCGCCAGGTGCTCGAAGATGCGCTGCAGACCTTCACCGGTGTCGTCGTCATCGTCAGCCACGATCGCTTCTTCATCAACGAGGTGGTCGAGAAGACCATCCATATCGAAGACGGCAAGGCCACGACCTATCTCGGAAATTACGAGTATTACCGGCGCAAACGTGCCGAGCTCGAGCCAGAGGAGGGCACTTCGATCGAAGTGCCAGCTCGCGACGAATCGGCACCGCTGTCAAAGAAGGAGCTGCGCCAGAGGTCGGCCGAATTGCGTCGTCAGAAGAGCGACGAACTCGACGGCCGAGGTAAGGAACTCGAAGCCCTCGAATCCAAGATCATGGAGATCGAGGAGGCCATCGAGGCCAACCTCGAAACCCTGGCCGACCCGGCCGTGTACGAGGATACCGACCGCGCAACCAAGCTCGCGATCCAGAATAAAAGCCTCGAGACCGAACTCGTGGCTACGATGGAATTATGGGAAGAGCTAGGCGCCGAGGTCGACGCGATCGAGGCCAAATACGCGGCTCTCGAAGAAGAGATGCAGACTTGAAGCCTCGCCATCGAATGTCCAGGCGCGGCATCAGCCTCAGCCGAGGCCACAGTGGACCGACCGGATGCACGAGCCCGACGTCGGTGGGCTCGCCACTGTCCAGACCCCAACGATCATCAGACTAAAAAGGGGAGTTCTATTTGGTGCGTTCCGAGAACCTGGCTCAGAACGCCGCGTGATCGGGTTAAAAAATCCAGGACTAGCGAGCGGCGACCGAATTCTCACGCTTGACCTCGGCTTCGCGCCTCTCGAAGTGCTTTCTCACGGCCTCGCTGGCGGCGTAGGGCCCCTTGATGCGCCATTTGGGCGTATTGCAGACGAGCCCCGAGACCGCCACTCGTTCGCCGTCGAGTTTTTCGTTCTCGGCAAATCCGACGAACCAGGTGAAACCCAGATAGGGGTTCTTATTCGAGAGCGTGCCCGTCTTTCCGCTTGCGATGATGTGGTTCGGAAAGCTGCGCCGACGCTGAAAATAGCGGCGCGCCGTACCTTTCTCGGTGGTCTTTACCATCATGCGACCGAGCCGCTTTGCGGTGTTCGGCGACATCACGCGCCGAAAGACGCGAGGCTTGAAATGATGCAGCACCTCACCGTCGGCATTCTCGTATTTTTCGACGATCGACGGCGTCATCATGACTCCCTCGTTCGCCACCGCCGCGCCAATCATCGCGCCGTGGAGAGGGCTCAAGTGGGTATGCCAGAATCCGGCGGCCGCTCGTGCGCGCTCGAGTGGGTCTTCGACAAATTCGGCCGTCGAAACTTCGACGGGCAATTCGAAGGGAATCTCGGTGTTGTATCCGAAGCGCTCGGCCCATACCTCGAGATCATCCTTATCCAGGTGCTTGTAGGTCAACTTGGCCATGATGCTGTTGATCGACCAGGCGAGGGCGGCACCGAGGTCTGCGCATTTATGGTCCCGACGTCGGTCGCCCTTGATGTTTCGGGCGGTCAATCGGCTGCGACCGCCATGGTAGCAGGTCTTCTGGTTGGGCCGGATCCCGGCCGACTCCATCAGGGCGGCGGCGGTGACGATTTTGAACACCGACGCCGAAGGAGCCATCGACTTCCGGGCGAGACCATCGACTGCAGGTTTTGCTTCCGTGTGGCTCACGAATGCACGGACACGGCCGGTTTTGGGATCCAGAAGGACGATTCCCGAATGCGGCACATTATAATTATCGAGCATGCGCTCGACGAAAGCCTGCGTTTCGGGATCGACGGTAAAGGTGACCCGGGCGCCCGAGGGAAGCACCTGCACGAGACGGTCTCCTTCACGTTTGGCTTTGGAGATGTCGAGTCCGGCTTCGGCCCAGTCCTGAGGAACCTGGTCGATTTCGACGGGTCGAAAAGCCCGTGCGGCGTGAATGATACCACCGGCCTGGCTCCTCGCACTTGCCTTGACCTCGGGCGCATAGGTTTCGCTCGAAAGTTTGTTCAGCGACGCCTCGACGGAAGCACTGCGTTCCGCTTCGCCCAACGCACCTCGCACCACATCATGGGGCGAATCGTCGGCGAGCGCCGGCACAGCACAGAGCATCCCTACGAATGCCAGTGCAGCGAGTGTCTTTCTTCCGAATGGGTTCTTCATCGCGTTCCTTGCGGTCAGGTACGTGTTTCCACGTGATCGTCCGTGCTTGTCCTACACCTGTTGTAGAAGGCTTCGACGATCTGTCAAAAAATCTGACCACAGAATGCACGAAACCCCGCACGTTGCGGGGTTTCGAAGTAGCGGGAGAGGGACTTGAACCCTCGACCTCAGGGTTATGAATCCTGCGCTCTTACCGACTGAGCTATCCCGCCATTTCAACCGGCTTGTAAGACGGGCGTGCCCGTCGCGGGACGGGGACCCTACTCGAATCATTTCACGATGTACAGCGAAAAGTCGGCCGGTGGCGAGTCGCAGATTGCGGGGATTGGTACTTCGTTTTACCCTTGTTGGTG
>CAYFTY010000470.1:0-4353 GCA_964346045.1 uncultured Bradymonadales bacterium
GCATGAATGGAGTCGAGACCCTCGCGGTTGCCCCTGATGTCGGAGCCTTGCGCCTGACGACGAACGAGCCCGTGGGTTGCACGGCGTCGCCTGCCTGGACCGAGATCGACTCGGCTACGTGGGACGAAGTCGTGATCCGGATGTCGCTCGATAACGACGGTGTTGCTGCTCTCTACTGGGCGAGCGACGACGGAAGCTTTGACCCCGAGAACGGCATTGGCTGGCGGGCGTCTGCCGGCGAATCGACCTACGTCGTGCCCGTGGGATCGCAGGAAGGTTGGACAGGACGCGTCACGACCCTCTGGATCGTGCCCGATATGGAGTCCGCCGCGGTCGTCGACATCGACGCAGTCTTTGCTCAGTCGAGCAGCGACCAGTCGACGAGCTCAGCCCGTGAAGACTACAGCGATGCCCGGATTACTCCCCTAACTCGAGACGAGATGCCGGTGCTCGATCTCCCCGGGGGTGAACGCATCAACGACGAGATTCCAACGAGTGCAAGAAGTGTCACGACCGACTCGGGATGCACCGCCGCTTCTGCAGAGGAAAGCGACCTGCCGCTCGCGCTGATCTTGCTCGGCCTCGTCGGAATCTTCGTGCGTCGTGAGAAAATTATCCGGAATGGGAATTGAACCCGCCGGCATAATACTTTATACAACCAGTCCTCGGGGCGTAGCGCAGTCTGGCAGCGCGCCTGTTTTGGGTACAGGAGGTCCTCGGTTCAAATCCGGGCGCCCCGACTCCTTTTCTTCCCACCCAACCCATTGAGAGAGCCGTATGTCTACGATTCTCCTGACTGGAGGAGCCGGATTCATCGGCTCGTCGTGCCTCGAAAGCTTCTTGAATCGAGGCGAAGAGGTGGTCGTTGTCGATAATTTCGAGTCGACGCTCTACGACCGTTCGATCAAAGAACGAAATCTCGAGCAAGCGCGCGAAGCCGGCGATTTCGTCTTTGAAGAGGTCGACATTCGTCACGGCGCCGAGATGCGCAGAATTTTCGAGAATCACGAGATCGACCTCGTCGTACACCTCGCCGCGGTGGCCGGTGTGCGTCCCTCGATCGAAAACGCACCGCTCTATTTCGATATCAACGTCACGGCGACCTCGCTCTTACTCGAGACGGGCCGTGAATTCGGGGTCGAGGATTTCGTGCTCGCCTCGAGTTCTTCGGTCTACGGCGGTAATACCAAGACGCCGTTTGCCGAGAGCGATCCGGTCGAAGAGCCGGTCAGTCCCTACGCGGCGAGCAAATTGGCGCTCGAGATCCTGGCGCGGACGCATGTGCACCTGCACGGCGGAAACGTCTCTTGTCTGCGCTTTTTCACGGTCTACGGACCCCGGCAACGTCCTGAAATGGCCATTCACAAGTTCATGCGCATCATCGACGAGGGCGGCACCATCCCGATGTTCGGCGATGGTTCGACCGGCCGCGACTACACCTATATCGACGATATCGTCCAGGGGGTCGAAAAGACGATCGAGCATCTCGATGGATACGCGGTGTATAATCTGGGGGGCGACAAAGTCGTCTTGCTCAAAGACCTCATCGACACGATTGCCGACGTCGTCGGAAAGCCAGCTCGCATTGAAGAATTGCCGATGCAGCCGGGAGACGTTCCCCTCACAATGGCCGATCTGACCCGCTCTCGCCAGACGCTCGGCTACGACCCGCAGACGCCGATACGTCGGGGAGTCGAGAACATGTGGGATTGGTATCAGGCGAGTTCCTGAGCATGTTCCGAAAGAACACGAGAGCGAGACTAGTCGCTCGGAATCAACACGGCGTCGCTTCCGTGCTCTGCGACCAACTGGTCGATGCGCACGAGGGCGGCGTCTTTTTCTATCGCATCGCAGGCCTGGCTCACCGCGGCACGCTCTCTGGCGTCGTCCACTCCCAGCACCCCCTGAAAAATCTTGCCCTGTGCAGCGAGCACCGCGAGCACGGTGGCCAACGCCAGCGCGGCGAGAATGAGAATGGCGATGAGAATAAGTGGCCAGGTTTTCGAGCCTGACTGATCATCTTCAAAGGTGCGGGGTGCGGGCGCGCCAATCTCAGACGAATGCTCGTCTGCGGGGGCACTCTTCTCTCTCGGATCTTCGGTGCGCAGAAGCGCTGTGTCTACCTGCTCTCGAGACACCCTGGACTCTCGCGGGTCTGGGGCGAGATGTTCCGCTTTTCGAGGGGCCGACGGAGCCGGCGGGACGGCGGGAAGAGACGCACTGTTGAGATGTTGGCGGGGCTGCGCCTGTCCGTACTCCGAGTTGGGGTTAGCGTGCAGGCTCGGTCGTAGATGTACGGCCACTTTTTCGCGACTCTCCAGAACTTCCGTTTGGACCTCAGGTCGGGGTGGAGGCTCTGCTGGCGAATCCAATTCGGCGAAATCCAGTTCTTCGACCTCGATGTCGAGACTCGCGAAATCGGTAAAGTCGAAATCCTGCTCGTCGAGAACCTCGGTATCGAAGCTGTCGCGCGGCTCTTCGTCGCTCATGGCGTCGAGAGCGCGCCTGATCGATGGTGCCAGTTCTGCCGAGATGTCCTGGCTGTGCAGATCGTTGGGTTCTTCGCTGCCTTCGGGTACGAGATCGGCCGAGTCTTCTTCGAGCGTTTCCGGTACCAACGTGCTCGGTCTGGTAATTTCGTCCGTGCCCGCATCTTCGCGGCGCAGCGTCGCTTCACGCAACGACTCGCGCTCGGCTGCCGGTCGGGTGACTTCGTCGACCACGTCGGCCGAGCCCCGACGGGCGATGACGCGATTCATTTCGTTGCCCATCGTCTCGATCAAACCATCAAATGCGGGGTGGTCGATCACGCGGATCCAGCGACCTCCACCGGTGTCGATCTCACTTCCCAGCAAGATGCCCCGGCGCAAAAGCTCGAGAATCGAAAGCTCGTCGACGCCTTCGTAGATGGACGCGCCAAATTTCAAACGATGGGGTCCGACAGGCACAAGCCGCATCAATTCGGGGGTTGGACGTGCGACCAGACTGCTCGATTCTGTCGCCGAGATGCCTGCGGGAGGTTCCAGGTCAGACCAGGTCGCACGGATTTCGTCGTCGTCCAGGACCTGAGTGTCCACAGGGTTTTCGAGGCGCTCATGAGTGGCAACCGCGGCGTGCAGGCCCGAGAGCCCCTGGGTAGGCGGCTCGACGCTCGAGGGCGCGATGTCGCCCGCAGACCCCGACCAGATGGGCTCGATGCGTTGTGTCGAGCGTCTCGGATCGCGTCGAAGTGCGTCGCGCAGACAGGCACGAACGTCTTCTGGGAGGTTGCCAAATCGCAGGATACGCCGGATGCGACGCATGTCACTATCCGACGCCTCGCTCTGATGAAGCTCGTCGACGAGACGCCATAAACCGGCCTCCTCGGTATCCGCCTCTTCGATTCTTCCCCAATCAAGGCTCATGTGGATTCGTCCCGAGCACCGCAGGCGCTCTCTCAGCGTTCACACATATACTTACATCTACCTACTCTGTGCGGCTCGGTGTATAGCAAGCTCAGTGAACACTTACAAGCGTTGGTCATTTGACCAAGTCAGAGCGCAGATATCCGAGGATCATACGTGCTGTCTCGTCCGCGAGCGCTTCGTCATTCAGAAGCCCGGGCCGGTAGGTCACCGTGTGATGGATGATTCCATGGCAGGCATTCACCAGCACATAGGCGGCGATCTCTGTGTTCTCGACCGAAATCTCGTCGCGCCTCATCTCGAGAGCTGCCGTGACCACGGCAACCGCCTGATCGGTCCAATCGCGTAGCACATCGACCTGTCCGACCGGGGGAAGCTCTTCGAAGAACACCTTGTGCAGCTCAGGGTTGAGCTCTTTGACTTCGAGCAACGCCTGCACGAGCTGGTGCACTCCCTCTTCGATATCGGCGTCTTGAAATTCCGAGAGCCGAGCGGCGAGGAGTTCGAATTGTTCGTCGGCGAATTGCTCCACCAGCGCGCTGACGATCGCCTCTTTATTTTTGAAGTATTGATAGAGCGAGCCAACGCTCACTCCCGCGCGCTCGGCAATCTTGTTGGTGCTCGTTTTATGAAAGCCCACTTCGACCAAAAGCTGAGCAGTCGCTTCGATGATCGCATCGACGGTGGCGATGGCTCTGTCTTGCTGGGGCGCACGACGCTTGGACTTGCCGGACATGAGATCACCTTCTTCGAAATGCGAGTTGAGAATGTGAGTCGTTGCTCATATTTTAAAACGTGAGCGATGGTTCACATTCTAACGGACGAGGATCCACACGTCCAAGAGGTCAAACGATGAGCGCAACCACCGTGCTGGAATCTCTCGGAATCAAGCGAGCGGCTGATCAGCCGCCGGGTCCTTCGAGATTGGATTTCCTGAATACGACCGCTG
>CAYFTY010000471.1:0-4350 GCA_964346045.1 uncultured Bradymonadales bacterium
TCGAGCCCTGGCTTCAGGCATCGAAAGACGTCGGTGAGTGAGCCGTCGAGATGTGCGCTGAAAATATATTGTCGAAAAATCGCGGGAGTGAATTGTTGCTTCACGGGTCGGAAAAGCGCAGTGTCGAATCGGTCGACGAAATTGCGTGCCTTTTCGTCGAGGGATGCTCCTCGATAGTCCATCGCCCGAAATACGCACCAGGCTCGGTCAACCTCCTTCTTACGCAGATAGACGCGGCCGACACGGTCGAGCGTCTTGTCATCCTGAGGCTTTAGTCGACGCATGGCCTCGAGATGTTCGAGAGCCACTTCGAGATGACCCGCACTCGTCTCGGCGAGTTCGACTACGGATTCGTGCAATTCGGTCGTATTCGGCAGATATCCGGTCGCCTGTTGATAGGCAAAGATCGCGTCACCGTCTCGGTTCAGGTGCTTTTTGTAGAGATCGCCCAGGTTTCGCCAGAGAACACCCATCAATTTGGGATCTTCATTCCCTGCATCCACATTATCGGTGATCAACTTCACGTAGGCCGCCTCGAGCTCTTCCCAATCTTTGGCATCGACCAGGATCGAGGTCACGGCCTTGAAGGCATCCAGACGCGTTGGATCGAGCTCCAGCGCCTTCTTGAATCCCGCGAGGGCTTTGTCGGCTTCCCAGAGTTCGTCTCGGGCAACGACTGCGGCTCGAATGACGTAATCGGCCTCATCTTCGGGTGTGTCCGCAAGTTGACTCAGGGTGAAATACGCGCGGCTCACTCGTCGCCAATCCCCGATATCCGAGCCGACGCGAGCCAGTCGCTCGAGAGCTTTCGTATTCTCGCGATATTCGACGACGGCCTGCTCGTACACGTCGAGCGCCCGGCCCGGATCATTGAACGCGTAGACCCAGTCGTCTCCGAGCGCCACGAGTGCATGCGACCGCGCCTGCGGATCATCGAGGGTGCGGATGAGCTTCTGCCGAACGCGCACGACGTCGAGTGGCTCACCGACCTCTCCGACGACACGCAGCAATCCGGCCAGCGATTGCGTGTCCTCGGGGTCCTGTTCGAGCGCTTTTTCAAATGCAGTTCGGGCACGCTCGGCATCGTCGAGGCCCTCGTAGAAGGTTCCCATCTGCCGATAGATCGTGACCAGCTCTCGTGTTGGTAACGATCGCTTATGATGCAAGAGAAGCGCCTGAATGACCTTGATTCCTTCCTCATTCAAACCGTGATGAAAGAGCAGCTCGGAGTACGGCTGCAGCACACCGAGTTCGCGCGGATCGAGTTCAAATGCACGCGCATAGGCTTCGAGCGCCTCGTCTTCTCGATCGAGCGCACGATTCAGATCACCGATCTTCTGATAGAGCCAGAGGTTATCGTCGAGATATCGGGTCGAGTCGGGCCAACGCGAAAGCTGGTCGAGCAGCGAAAGTGCATGCTCGAGCTCGCCCGCCTCGATGAACTCCTGATATTTGTCTTGAATCTTCGAGAGGTCGACGAGTTCGAGGAGCTCAGACTGCTCCTCGTCTTCGATATCGCCGTCGGCCCACGATGCGTCTTCCACGTCGGACATAAACTCTTCGGTCGCAGAGGAAAGGTCACCCGCGTCAGGCGCGGCTTCCAGTGCTGAATAAGGCTACTTTCGATTCAGGAGCACCATTGTAGAACGGCGACCTATGACGTCAACCGTCTCCGTGGGTGGTGTACCTCGTCGAGCGGGTGAGACGGACCGCTATTTCGCGCGCAGCAGCACACGGGTCGAACGGCCTGATGTGACGGTGACCGTCTTCGAAGCTTTGGTTTCGCCGTTTTGCTTCAGGCGCAAACGATGCCGGCCGGGCTCGAGCGCAATCGTCTGACGCACCGACGTGCCATATTTGCGTCGGCCCACGTAAAGCTCGCCCCACGGCATGATCGTCACCTTCACAAACCCTTTCTCGGGCTCTTCTTCGCTCTCTTTTGCCTCAGCCTTCTCTTGAGTCTCAGAAGCGCTGCTCTCGGTTTTCGCGGGCTCACTTTCACCAGGGTCTGCCTGGTCTTTCACGGCTGTCGTGGTACCCGGATCTTCATCCGGCTTCTTGGATTTCTCCTGGGGGCTCTTCTCTGCGACTCCCGCATCCGTTGAAAAAACAAAGCCGGTCGACTCATCTTCGTCGGTCTTGGCCTCAGATGCTTCGGCGCGGGCTTCTTGCGAACTCGCCTCGGTCGCCTCGGATGCAACGCCCTCTTTTTCTTCGTCGACATCGCTCATTTGTGTCGCGACGACCGCGATGAGGACAAGACCCGCGAGGATCGCGGCAGCGATCATCCACAGCGGCAGAGCATCTGATGTTTCATCATCCGATGCCGAGGGCATTGCAACCGCGGCGGTCTCCTCGCCGCCTCCGGTTGGCCCCGACGCGTCGGTCGCAGCGTCGAGCATGACGGTGTGGCCGGGTTGATCGGGCAGATCTGAGGAGGGCATGCCCCCGGCCACACGTACACCGTGCCCGGCGTCCGACTGGCCGCTCGAGGTGTACTCTGCGACCTCGGGACTCAGGGCGCCTGTCCACTCTGGAGCCGCAGGTAACGTAGCGTCGGCCGGGCTGGCTGCCCCTGCGGGGACTCGCACCGTTTCGTTGCTTTCCGGCGCCCACGCCTCTTGGGCCGGCTGCTCGGTCTCGCCGGTCAACATCTGCGTGGGCGCCGTCGACTCGCCCTCATTCGGTACGAATGTTCCGCTGGGGGCCGCCACACCGATCGAGCCCGATGGCGGGGTCGACAAAGGCTGCTCCATCACGGCTTCGGACGGCGCCGATTCGGCCCGGGATGTAGTGACCTCGAGACCGCAGTTCTCCATGTTCTCCCACGCCGTGCGCAACGCAGACGCGAATTCGCTCGAACTCGCGTAGCGGTCGTCGCGATTCTTTGCGAGTGCTTTGAAAAGCACGTTCTCGAATTCTTCGGATATCGGGAGCGCCTGATCCAGAGCGGTCAGCGGCAGCGGTCGATCCCGCAGGTGCCTCGAAGCAATGTCGATCGCAGAACCGCCCGTAAATGGGGTCTGACCGACCAACATTTTGTAGAGGCAGACCGCGAGTGAATACTGATCGCTCCTGCCGTCCAGACTTTCGTCCCGAATCTGCTCGGGCGACATATACTGGGGCGTACCCACGATCGTGCCCGTTTGCGTGAGATCCATCGCCGTGATTCGATTGGGATCCTCGCCTTTGAGGGCCTTCGCGATACCAAAATCGATCACCTTCACATAATGGTCATGATTCCCGCGGCGGGTAATCATGAGATTATGCGGCTTGATATCACGGTGAACGATGCCGGCCTCGGCGGCATCATCCAGGCTGGACGCGGCCTGCTCGACGATGTGAACCGCGGTCTCTACTTCGAGGGTTCCCCGTTCGACGATGAGCTCGTTCAGAGTCGAACCCTGCAGGTACTCCATCGCGAGAAAGAGGAGATTGACCTCTTCATCGAGCCCGAAGTCGTAGATGACGATCGTGTGCGGGTGCGCCAACTTCGATGTCGAGCGAGCTTCTCGTTTGAACCGTTGCACGGTCGCGTCATCAGACGTCAGATTCGGCACGAGGACCTTCACGGCGCAGGTTCGCCCCATCGACAACTGCTCGGCCTTGAAAACGGCACCGTACCCGCCTTTTCCAAGAAGCTTGTCGAGCCGAAAACGCCCTGCAAGTTCGTAGCCTTCTAGTTTGTTGGTCTTCACGATGTCGCGGAGAAGTGTTGGTTTCCCCAGTCATGTGGGCTCTTCTGCGGAGTGTATCACCTTCGCCTCATGCCGGCGAGAGTCGATCGCGGTCCCTCCTCGCCGATGAACGGCTAGTAGCCGAGCGCCGGTCGGTATTCTTCGTCGCCCGGGTAGACGAGGAAGAGCGACCAGCGTCCGATGGCATGATCTCTGGGTACCGCAACCTCGGACATTATGCGCCCCTGCCCGTCCGTTTCGACGGTACCGATCCGCGACCGAGCCCCCGGCCGTTCACTGCCTACCGCGCCGATATGCACCTCAACCTTTCGAAATACCAGAGGCTGCCCGCTCTCGTCCGTGAGACGCGCCAGAATCCGAATCGCGGCCCCCCGTTTGACCTCGGTGGTGGCCTCGCTCAGCGCAAGTCGGGTTGCGCTACGGTCGTCCTCGGGCGGGGCCTGCCCCGGAGGCGCGTCTGCTACCTGTGTGCCGAGCTCCTCGCCCTGCCCTGCAGCTTCGCCGGGCGGTGCCTGGGCCGAATCTCCAGAGGCCTCGGCTGCATTCTGCGCCCCGCCTTCTCTGGTGCCTTCATCCGAGCCTCCTTCCGAACCCTCTCCACCCTCGCCCTCAAAAAAAAAAAATCGCCATCCATTATGCTCCATTCGCTCCT
>CAYFTY010000472.1:0-4345 GCA_964346045.1 uncultured Bradymonadales bacterium
GCTTCTTCGACGATATCGGCGATCGACTCGAGTGAATCGTTGCCAAAGAGTTTTACCTGGCTCAAAAGTCCGGCGCCGCGAGCGGCCAAGAGTGGAATCCCCTCGGCTCGCGCTTCTTGGACCAATTCGCTCAAGAATCGGTCTGCTTCGGCCACGCAGCCAGAGAGATAAGCTGCCATGGTGCCGATTTCCCACGCTGACCACCGTGCGACCACGCTCGTCGCCGATTTGAAGACATCCCGATTTCGCAGTCGAAGTCGCGCATGCAGGTCGGCGTCGTCGAGGTGGTACGCAGCCCACATCTCGGAGGTTCGCAAAAGCACGCGCAGATCCTCGAAGTCACCCTCGGAAATATGCCGTTCAGCAATCGAGACGTGTCGATTCACGCGCCCGGGATTGAAGACGCGCCCGTCTGGCGATGAGAAGATCATCGCAGCCAGTGTGTGGGCCGGAACCATCACCTCGGGGCTGAACTCGTTGTCTTCGAGACGTCTCAGGGTAGGGCCAAAACTCGAATATGCGCCACGCACATCATTGCGCCACAACAGCTTCAGCATCCCACTGGCGGCCTGGGCGAGTACACGCGCGCTTTCGCTACCGAGTCGACCAGACGAGAAAGCAGACATGAGCGCGTTTTCGGCTTCGCGCCATCGGGCATGGAGCACCTGACCGAAGATCGGCTCGATGATCGACCTCTCAGTCGGGGTCATCTGGTCGGAGATTCGTCGCATGGGCCGCGCAGGCCCATCTTCTCGGACCTCTTGAGGCTGAGGCTCATCTTGATGCACGCCCGACTCGGCGATGTCCTCGAGGACACGCCGAAAGCGTCGCTGGGGTCGACGACTCTCTTTCTCGTCGGTCGGTAACTCCCATCGGTAGATGGTCAACGGGGTCACGCCCACGACCTCGGCGAATGCCGCGCGCGTCATGTCTCCCCTCAACTCTCGGACTTCATCTGGCATCATGGCGCACTCCCGGGCCGCCCTTGGATATTCTTTGGTATATTCCAAATCGGAAAAGCGATCCAGAACCGGTCGATACGGCTGTGATCTTCGCTTGACCAGAACGGCCGCGAATCTCACTCTGATCGTCACCCTGCATGCGAGGATCACGATGCCCGAAGCCACGCTACTGCTCGTGGATGACGATCAGTCTTTGCTCGATGTCCTGGTCTTGAATTTCGAAGATGAGGGCTACGAGGTCATGACGGCGTCAGATGGAGACGAGGCGCTCGTCGCGACCAAAAACTCATCTCCGGATGTGATCATCAGCGACGTGAATATGCCGCGGGTCGATGGCTTCACCTTCTGCCGCAGATTGCGCGAAGAAGGATTTCAGACCCCGCTGATTTTGCTCACTTCGCGCGACAACGAGATCGACGAGGCGCTCGGGCTCGAACTCGGCGCCGATGACTACGTCGCCAAACCATTCAGCACCCGGGTACTCGCAGCGCGGGTCAAAGCTTTACTCAGGCGCAAAGCCGCTCGGCAATCCCCCGACGAGAGTCCCGAAGACTCCCTCGTCGAAATCGGCGAGCTGCGACTTGATCCGGACCGACTCGAAGTGACCTACCAGGGCTCGCAGATCACAGTCACGGTCACCGAGTTTCGACTGCTCGAGGCGTTCGCCAACCGACCGGGAATCGTGCTCTCGCGCGACCGATTGATGGAGCTCGCGCGCGGAGATGATTCCATCGTCGCCGACCGCATCATCGATACCTATGTGCGGCGACTGCGCCGAAAATTCGAAGCCGTCGACGAATCATTCGATCTGATCGAGACGGTGATCGGGGCCGGATATCGATGGAAGAAGACATGATCATCGGTCGAGGCTGATTTGATCCTCTCGGGCATCTTTTCGAGGCTCACCTCATTGCGTGCACGCACGCTCGCGGTGATCTGTGCGGTCGTGGTGATCCCCGTCGTTTTCGTGTGGCTTTCCAGCCCGTTTGAAGACGCCATCGGTCACCAGATGCGTCAGGCGCTCCAGAATGGGGTCGCCGACGCCGCCCATCTGGTGCGCACAGACTCACCGATCAGCGATTTTGAAGAACTCGCAGAAGACTACGGCATCTGGATCCGGGTGATCGACGGCGAGGGAAACGTCGAATTGAGCTCGGATGGCATCTCCGAGCCGAGCTTCCGGGAACGCATGCTCTTTGCCCCGAGTGAGGTTCCAGAAGCTGAATCGTGGGACCGCGTCCAGCGACCGATCTTCGAGAGAAAACTCGTCGCGACCGCGGCCGAGCATGAAAAAGGCCGAGGACACTGCAAATACGCCCTCGAGGGCACATTATTGATGTGCGAATTCGCGCGCCACATCACCCTGCCCGGGCGACCCGCAAGAACGATCTACGCGGTCACCGGCAGCCCACGTGCCATCAGTGCACTCTACGACGACCGAAACTCGGTCTTGAAACTCACCATCCTGGTCATGATGGTCGCGATATTACTCGGGGTCTGGCTGGGCTGGCGCATTGGAAGGCCCCTCGACGAATTGCGGGAACAGGTGCTCGCACGAGTCGAACCCGTGGTTTCGACCACTCCGATCGAGGTTGAGGGAGACGATGAATTTGCTCAGCTTCGACGCGCTTTCAATCGCTTGCTCTCGGCGCTTTCCGATCGCAACGAGGCCAACCAGGCGTTTATGGCAGACATGGCCCACGAGATCAAAAATCCGGTGGCCGCGATTCGCGCCGCAGCCGAATCGCTCGACCGAAAAGAAATCGACCAGGAACGGGCCGAACGCATCTCGCGGATTCTCAAAGATTCGAGCCGCCGACTCGACCACGTCGTCCAGAACTTCCTCGAATTGGCCCGGGCTGAGGCCGGATTGCCCACCGATGAACGCAAGGAAATTCGGCTCGACGAGCTCGCAGCAAATCTCGCGTCGACCTACGCCGACGACCCGCGTTTCGCCGAAATCGAGCTCGAGACCGATCTGACGCGCGTCGTCATTTCGGCCTCGCCAGAGGCCCTCGAGACCGCGCTTCGCAACCTGCTGCAGAATGCCGCGAGCTTTGCCGATTCGCGTGTCATCTTGCGAGCGTTTCGCGAGGGTGACGAAGCGGTGATCGAGGTCTCGGACGACGGTCCGGGCATCGATGAAAAAGAGCCCCGGAAGGTCTTTGAGAGATTCTACACCCGGCGCGATGATGGAGGCGGCACCGGACTCGGACTCGCCATGGTGCGGGCTATCGCCAACGCCCATGGCGGCATCGCAGAGGTCGAATCCAAAAAAGGCGAAGGCGCACTCTTTCGAATGCGCCTTCCCGTTCTCACCGGCATTGACTGAAGCTCACTCGGCGGCCGCTTCACGGATGCCCATCACCTCGGCGACGGTCTGCTCGCGTGATTTCGAGACGCGCTCGTAACGCTTCTGGAATTGCGTCGTTGCGAAGGTCACGAAATCATCGACCGCGATCCCAAAGGGAAGCTCCTCGTAAGAGCCGAGCGTCTCGGTGATCATCCCCAGGGCAAATGGCAGAAGATGATTCATGCGAGCTTCGATCGCCTCCCAGACTTCATCGCCATGTTCGGCTGTCAGTCGTGAGAGCAAATAGACACCGAAGGCCAGATGACGGGATTCGTCTTGCTTGAGATTGGCAGCCACCTGCTGCATGCCCGGCATGATGCCATGATCGTTCAGCACCCGGGCGTAGGCGTGGTAGCCGGTCTCGGCCAGAACGCCTTCGACGATCATATTATAAGTCACCGACGCATTTGCGAGCGCGAGGGGCCCATGGTCGGTTTCGAGTGCCCCCAGCGCTTCGGGCAGCTCTTTGTGGAAGATCACACGATAATTTTCGCCATGAAAATGGGAGAGGTCATCACTTGTCTGCACGACCTCGTCGAAAAAGCGTCGAAAAGCCTCGACGTGTTTGGCTTCCTCCCAGAGAAACGAGGTCAGATACATCTCTTCTTCGAGACGCCCCGTCTTGCTAATGGCGTGGATCAGCGGGAGGAGGTCCTGCGTGACCGATTCTTCGCCTCCGAGAAACTGCGCCGTGAGATGCAGGATGATCGTCTGCTCGAGCTCGCTGAGCGACTGCCAGTCCTTTCGATCCTGCGTAAAGTCGATGTCTGCCGGATCCCAGATGCCAAACTTCTTGGCCTTGGCCCAGAGTTTCATCGGAAAGAGCTCGTAATCCAGGCCCGTCGTGCTCGTGGTCTGAAAGGTGCGATCGGTCATTGGTTCATGCCTCGTCAAAGTTATTTCCACCAGTCGATGGAATAATATTCCAACACGTGTTGGAAAAGTCAAGCGATAGAGATGCTGCTGGTGAGCAGGTCCTCGCCCTTAACGTCCCGATAGCAGTGTATCGCGTACCCATTCGAGGCGATCT
>CAYFTY010000473.1:0-4338 GCA_964346045.1 uncultured Bradymonadales bacterium
AGGGTGCCCCGTGCGTGCAGGCGCGAGCCCAGAATCGCTCGGCTGCATCGCGATGGATTTCGTACTCGTCGCGCTCGGAATGGTATTTCGCGGCTCGGACGCAAAGACGCCAGTCTGCCTCGGCCGTGCATTGATATCGCAGTACGATACCCTGGTAATGCTCGATATGTCCGAGTGTGCTCGTCGCTCCAAAGAGCATGACCACGGCCAGCAATTGCATGGCGCGATGCCGCTCGTGCGAAAAGATGCACGCGAGCGAAATCGTCAGAAACGTCGCACCCAGCATGTGGACGAGCCCAATCAAACGCATGGATTGCACGAGCTCTTCTTCGAGGCGCAGTCCAAGAGTGAAGAGTGTAAGGGCCGCCCAACCGGTTGCTATCCCAAGGAGCGCCCATGCTTTTCGGTGCACTCGCATCCTTCCTCCTCGTACTTCTCCCCCTCTAGTATGTCAGTCAATCGCATGACTTTCCAATCGCGTCATCGACTCATGTTGCGCATCGGTTGGACTTCGAGCGATCAGCTCGCTAATCTTCGGCCCGAGTGTTGGATCTTGGATGAGGTAGCCGTACATGTCGCACCGCCTGTGTTGGATGCTGGTCATCGCTCTTCTTTTCGGCTCCGCATGCGGAGTGTCTGACCCTTCAGATAAGCTCGCCGTGTCCGGCGAAGACGGCTCGGAGGTCGTCGACGATGATGACGTCGATGACCAGCCTGACCCGGACGAAGACCCCGATCCCGACCCTGAGCCAGATCCCGAGCCCGAGCCCGAGCCCGAGCCGGTCGATGAGATTCCGAGCGAGATCACGACTGCCGGGTCGAATTTTATCGGGGCGATTCCAGCCAACGACGATATCGTCGTCAAGTTGCAGGCCAACCAGGGCGACCGCATCGCCATTTATTTCAGCAAGACCGAGGGAGATTGGGACCCAGCTCTCGAACTTTACGAGTCGACCGAGCCCAGTCCGATCACATTCTCGGATCCTGACGGAAACGACGATGCCCACATTCCATGGCGAAGCAACGAGCTGAGCACAGGATTCGAATTCTGGTATGGCGGACAATACGACGTGGTGCTCGCCAATCGCTCGGGTGTCGACGGTCGATTCGACTTCGAACTGGTCTGCATTGCGGGACCGTGTAAGGCCCAGCGCGGAGACTTCGATTCGGACGGCATCGCCGATGAGCTCGATAATTGCCCGAATTCGCCAAATGCCGACCAGGCCGACGAAGACTCCGACGGCATCGGCGATCGTTGCGATGCCGATTTCAGCCAGACGCCTTTTGATGGACTCACCAACGATGACCTCATCGAGGCGCTTCGCGATGACCACGGTAACTTTCATGTCGAGGCCGAATACATCGACGCTCGCGAGTACCTCTATGGCACGCTCGACAACGTCAACGGCCAGGTGGAGTGTGTGTATACGGGGATTCGCATCGAAACCGACAGCATCCCGCCGACGAATGTGATGAATACCGAACACTCGTGGCCTCAGAGTCGCGGGGGCGGCGACGGTGCTGCGCGCTCGGATCTGCACCAGCTCTTCCCGGTGACGGCCGGCGCCAATACGCAGCGATCGAACCTCTTCTTTGACGAGGTCACCGATCCGACGTGGTCCGAGGGCGGTTCACTGCGCGGACGTAACGCAAGCAGTGACACCCGATTCGAGCCTCGTGATTCACAAAAGGGAGATTCGGCGCGCGCCGTTTTCTATATCTCGGCTATCTATGGGCTGACCATCGCGCCAGATGAAGAAAGCGTTCTGCGCAACTGGCACCAGTTCGATCCGGTCGACGAAGGCGAGCGAGCTCGAAATCAGGGCATTGCCAACTTCCAATCGTCGCGCAATCCCTTCGTCGATTATCCTCAGCTCGTCGAGCGGATCTCGAATTTCTAATCAGGCTTCAATCAGGGCGCTCGCCCACGTGAAGCCCGATCCAAACGCGCCGAAGACCACTGTAGAGCCCTCTTCGATGCGGCCGGCACGTCTTGCTTCGTCCAGGGTAATTGGGATGCTGGCTGCCGTGGTATTGGCGTAGCGCTCGATCGTCGATTCGACGTTTTCGAGCGGAATCCCCACGCGTTTGGCCACCATTTCGGCGATATGCCGATTGGCTTGATGGGGCACGAAGATGACCTCGGAGGCGTCTAGCTCGTAATCCTTCACGAGCGCCCCGAGCTCGCGCTCGAGCGTTTCGACCGCGCGCCTGAACACCGTCCTCCCTTTCATCTGCGGGTACTGCCGGCCGGCTTCGAGATACGCGATGTCGAGGTTCGGATGCAGACCCGAGGCCGGAAGCTCACACCAGAGAGATTCGATGCCCGAGCCGTCGGCGCCCAGTCGAATCTCACGGATGCCGTCTCCGGGCTCGACGACTACGGCTCCGGCGCCGTCCCCAAATAACGAAGCGACGGTGCGCCCTCGCTCGCTGATGTCGAGCCCTGTCGAGTGAACTTCGGCACCGACCACGAGGACTTTCTGATAGGTTCTCGCCCGGATCCATGCGTCCGCGACCGAAAGGGCATAGAGAAATCCCGAGCATTGATTGCGTACGTCGAGCGCCGGAATCCCGGGCACCTCGAGGAGTCGTTGCAGATAGACGCCGCTTCCAGGAAATCCGGCATCCGGCGAGAGGGTGGCGTAGATGATCGCGTCGAGCTCGTCCGCCGCGATCCCGGCATCTTCGAGCGCGCGCCTCGAAGCTTCGAGGCCGAGCCCCGAGTTGGTTTCCCCCTCGACGATCCAGCGGCGTTCGCGAATGCCGGTTCGTTCTTCGATCCATTCAGCGGTCGAGCCGATCCTGGGCGCCAGTTCTTCATTCGTCACGACTCGCTCGGGTACGTACGAGCCGCAGCCCGTGATGGTAGAAGCCATGAGTCAGTCCTCAAAAAAGTCGATGAGCTGGTCGTGTTGGAGCTTTGCATCATGCCAGCCGAGGTCGAGCAAGGTGCCCGTGTATCCGCGGTCGAAGAGCACGTAGCTCAGGAAGTCGCTCTCGCGATAGCCTTCGAAATTTGCGGCTCTGCGGCCGATGGTGGCCATGACTTTCGAGCCCCATTCTTCATCGCTGAGTGACGCAGCGAACTCGGTCGCGAGCTCACCCAGATCGCTGGTGGGCCGAAGGAGCATCGATTCGACGAGACGGTATCCCTGCCCCCGGTAGACTTCGATGACCTCATTCAGCTTTTCGATAAAATCGCCCTCGCCTGCATCATCGAGGGCCTTCTGGCCGTGCCGCAGAATACCGTTGATGCGCTCCATCAACGCGAGGTCGTAGTCGAGCGGATCGAGAAGTAGGGCGTTCAGCAATTTACCGGCGAGAAAAGAGAGAGTCGGTGGTTCGTCGAGGAGATGGGGGGCTGGAAGCCTGGGTTTGGGGCTCGATTTGAGACTGATCACCATCAGCTTCGTGGCGCCCATGCGCAGCGCGGGAGAGATCGGAGTGTTCTGTCGAAGCCCCCCATCGAAAAACCAGTGATCACCGACGCGCACGGCAGGAAAGAGAACCGGGATGGCGGCACTTGCGAGTACTTTGGCCGGCGTGATTTGACCCGAGCGTGCCACCCGTCGCGGGTCCCGCGTCCACGGAGGAAGCTCGCTACGCTCGGACTCGACGAAGACCGTCGTACGTCCGGTGTGCACCTCGGTCGCCGTGACCGTGAGTGCATCGAGAAGATCGTCGTGGATATTCTTCCGGATCTGCTCGAAAGGGATCTCGGTATGGATGAGGTTGGTGAAATACTCGGTGTTGAGCAGTGAGAGGGTGCGACCTTTGCGCGGCTGCAGCGCAGGGCTCGATCCGTCGGTCACCAGCCGCGTGAACAGCGTCATCGCGTTTCGATACGAGACGTCGACGGTGTCGGCCATGCGCATTCTTCGCCACAGATACCAGAGTCGTTGTCCGCAATACTCCGGATCCTGGATCGACGATGCCAGCCAGGTCGCATTGATGGCGCCCACACTGGTGCCGCTGATGATGTCGAAGTGGATCGGGCGGCCGAGGCTCGCCGGAATTTCGTCGAGAATGTAGCGCAGGATTCCGGCGGCGTAGGCGCCTCGTGCGCCCCCGCCCGAGAGTACAAGTGCACGTTTGGGACGGCTCGGGGTCATCGGGGCTCGATGGTCATGAGATCGATGATATGGGCGACGCCGCGAATGGTCTTCATGGATTCGATCAGCGTGTCGGCTGAGCTCCGGTCGCGTATATCGCCGCTGAGCACGACATTCTGGCCGACTACATCGACGACCACACGCGAGGCGTCGAGTTCGAGCGTCAGTAGCTTTCCCTCTGCCCGCCACAAAAGCCACGAGTCGGGACGGCGCTCGTGATTGA
>CAYFTY010000474.1:0-4333 GCA_964346045.1 uncultured Bradymonadales bacterium
AGCCCGAGGTCGTGATCGACAATACCCGCACCATCAGTCTCGCGCTCGAGCGCAATAACGAGGACGTGCTCGCCGAAGTCGAAAACGGCTGTGGTTGTGCCACGGCAGAAGGTCGTTTTCCTACCGAGCTTCTCTTGATTGCCTTCGGTCTATTTACGCTGCGGGTACGCTCGCGACGAAGCTGAACCCGAGACACGAGACACGAGAAGGCGCGGTCGGTAACGATCGCGCCTTTTTATTTTGGGGCGCTTGTCTCATGCTTGGGATGATTCATATGGCCCGTCATGAGGAGAGAGATGAATAGTCAACGCGTGACCTTCCCGGGCTCGAAGGGTTTCGAACTCGCCGCCAATCTCGAATTGCCCGATTTCGAACCCGAGGCGTTCGTGCTCTTCGCTCACTGTTTTACATGCTCCCGGAACGTCTTTGCAGCGAGCCGCATCAGTAAGACTCTGGCGCGCCGAGGCCTCGGCGTATTGCGCTTCGATTTTACCGGTCTCGGCGACAGCGAGGGGGATTTTGCGAACACTGATTTTTCGTCGAATGTCGAGGACCTGGTCCATGCCGCCGAGTACCTTCGTCGCGAATGGTCGGCTCCGCGACTGCTGGTCGGCCACAGTCTGGGGGGCGCGGCCGTGCTTGCGGCAGCGCACGAAATCCAAGAGGTCGAAGCGGTTGCGACCATTGCGGCACCCTTCGAGCCGGCCCACGTCGAAGCTCTTTTCTCGGAGCAGCTCGACGAAATTGAGGCTGATGGCGCTGCCGAGGTGGATATCGGTGGTCGTCCCTTCAAGGTGAGGAAGCAATTCGTCGAGGATTTACGCGAACAAAAGAGTCGCGAAAGGCTCGCGCGTCTCGATCGGGCGTTGATGGTTTTCCACGCACCCATGGATAAAATTGTGGGTATCGAAAACGCTCGCGAGATCTTCGTGGCCGCAAGGCACCCCAAGAGTTTCGTCTCGCTGGACGCTGCCGACCATCTCGTCAGCCGACGCGAAGACGCCATCTACATTGCGGATGTGCTCGCAGCATGGTCGAGGCGCTACATCAGTGCTGGTGTAGATGCCCTGAAACGCAAGGAAGAGAACGAGCGGGTCGTGCATGTTCGTGAGGCAGAAGACGGGAAGTACGCGAATCTCATCGAAGCAGGCCCGCATCAGTTTCGTTCGGATGAGCCGGAATCCGTCGGCGGAGCTGACTCGGGGATGACTCCTTACGAGTTGCTCCTCGCCGGCCTCGGAGCGTGCTCTTCGATGACGATGCGCATGTATGCCGACCATAAAGGCTGGCCGCTGGAGTCGGTCGAGGTAGAGCTCGAACACGAAAAGAAGTCGCACGGGGAGTCCAAAAAGAAGGTGGATGTGATTTCTCGCAGAATCAAGATTCACGGTGACGAACTCGATGAGGAACAACGTCGCAAAATTTTCGAAATCGCCAACCGTTGCCCGGTGCACCGAACTCTCGAGGCCGAACCGGTCATCGAGAATGAGCTGGTAGACGCCGAGATCGAAATCGCGGGTGAGGTCGGGTGAACGCGAGAAATTTGGACAGCATTGGGCCTTTCGGTACGATGAGGGGAGCGAAATGCCAAAATGCTTGCTGGCTACGAATGCTGTCTTCAAGGGAGTTGCTGTGAAGAAGTCCAAGACGAATCGGTTTATTCTTGCGTTGTGTCTGATGACGAGTGTCTTTGCGTTTGCCGCATGCGGCAGCGATGACGATTCGAGTCCACCGGCGTCGAACGACACGAATAACGCCAACAACTCGAATAACCTCAACAACTCGAATAACGTCAACAATACGGGCGCAGACATGGGAGGTAGCGATGCTGCCACCGAAGATGCCGGAGACGAGCCCGATATGCCCGACGTGTGTCCGGACGAGCCTGCCGAAGCCTTCGACGAGGCCTGTGACCTCGTATTGCAGCCATGCTCGGGGCCGAACTCGACCGTCCGTGCGGTCAAAGAAGCACTGATCGTCAACGCCATGGAAGGAGACACGGTCTGTTTCGTCGACGGATTTTATCCGATGAACGAGGGTGTTTCGGTCGATGTAACCGATCTGACACTGCGCGGTCAGTCGCGCGAAGGCACCGTCTTCGATTTCCTCGAGCAAAGCGCCGGGGCCAATGGCATTTCGGTCACCAGCGACGGCTTCCGAGTCCAGGATCTGACCATCAAGAATACGCCCGGCGATGGAATTCGTGTCACCGGGGCCAACGGCGTCACCTTCTCGAATGTCGGAGTCACCTGGGATGGTGGACCGAGCGAAGAGAACGGAGCCTACGGACTCTATCCTGTCCAATGCCAGAACGTACTCGTCGAGAATAGTGTGGTGAGCAACGCTTCGGATGCCGGCATCTACGTGGGGCAATCCGAAATGATTATCGTTCGCGACAACGAGGTCTTCGGAAATGTTGCTGGCATCGAGGTCGAGAACTCGTCTTTTGCCGAGGTCGTGGACAATAACGCTCACGACAACACGGGAGGCATCTTGATCTTCGACCTTCCCGACCTGCCCGTGCAGGGGGGCAGTAACAACAAGATTCATCGCAACCGCGTGGTGAATAACAACACCCAGAACTTTGCGCCCGAAGGTAATATTGTCGGCGAGGTTCCCACGGGTACGGGTATCCTGATTCTCTCGAGCGACAATAACGACGTGCATGACAACACAGTCACCGGAAACGGCACCCTCGGTATCGCCATCGCCAGCTACCTTGCGCTCGACCGTCCGGTCGACGACCCCGACTTCGACCCCTATCCCGAAGGCAACTTCGTGCACAATAATCGGGTCGAAGACAACGGCGACGCTCCGGCGGGGCGCTTCGGAATCATTCTCTCACAGGTCAACACCGAGACCGAGGGAGTCGAAGATCTCGTCTGGGGTGGAATCTTTGATGATGAGAAAGACAACACCGATGGGTCGTTGACGAATTGCTTCTGGGAGAACGAAGATTCTAACGGTGACCCGACTCCGTATTTGAATGCTGATATCGGCAACAACTTCGAAGCGGCCACCACCGACCTTGGCGATAATCTCTGCCAGGGTAATACTCTCGAATCCGTGGAACTGCCTGAATGAAGTACCGCCTCTTTCTGCTGACTATCTCCTCTGCGATCTTCTTTGCCTGCGGAGGAGACACGACCGACGAGTCCTCGTCACGTCCCGACCTGGGTCCGGATATGGCCGAGATGTCTTCGGACGTCTCCGAGATGGCCGACACCGAAGCTGATGCCGATGTACCATGGGCACCCGAGTGCGATGTGAATCTCGCAGCGACCGGAGAGGCTCACGAGCTGCTCAGCGAGTACTGCTTTTTTGGAGGGGACCTTGCCGGGCATCGAGCCAATGGCGGAGTCGTTCCGTATGACGTGAATGCGACGCTTTATGCAGACGAGTCTAAAAAGATTCGTATGCTCGTCGTCCCTGACGGTGAAACGATCAACTACGACGAGTTCGATCGGTGGGAGTTTCCAGTCGGAACGACCATCATCAAGACATTCTACTATCCCGTGGATGAGCGAGACCCCACGCTTGGAAGACGCATTCTCGAGACCCGTCTCTTGATACGGGATGCCGACGAGTGGCGCTCGGAGATCTACATGTGGAACGATGCGCAGACCGAGGCGACGCGTGACCCCCTCGGAGCCTGGCGCGATGTCGAATTCGTGGATGCGGCCGGGGAATCGAAGTCGGTGCGCTACAAAATTCCGGACCGAAATCAGTGCAAGAATTGCCACGGCCAGGACGACGAAGTCTTTCCGCTCGGCCCGAGCACGCGGCAGCTCAATCGGGGGTATGTCTACGAGGGTCACGAAAAGAATCAGATCGAGCATCTGACCGAACTCGGACTCTTCGATGTCGATCCGGGCGATCCTGCCGAGCTCTTCCAGCTCGCGGATCCGCAGAGTGACGATCCGCTCGAAGACCGGGCACGGGCCTACCTCGATGCAAATTGTGCACACTGTCACAATCCGGACGGCGCAGCGGGCTCATCAGGACTCAATCTTTCGGTCTACGCAGAAAATCCTCGCGATTACGGCGTGTGCCGCCGGCCTGTCGCAGCGGGGAGCGGAAGCGGAGGACTCTTCTTCGACATCGTTCCGGGAGCCTCCGAAAAGTCGATTCTGGTCTTTCGCATGAAGTCCGAAGACCCCGAGCTGAAAATGCCCGAGCTTCCTACCCAGACCTCCGATGATTTCGGAGTGCAGCTGGTCAGCGACTGGATCGATTCGATGCCTGCATCGGATTGCGAATAGCCTTCTCTAAGTTCCTGTACAACAACGGAATACATTCACCTACATGCTTTGGGTTGGCATGGATCGTGGAT
>CAYFTY010000475.1:0-4325 GCA_964346045.1 uncultured Bradymonadales bacterium
GTGGCTCGCGGAACCACCCGTCGCGACAAATTGATCAAATTCGACGGGGGCTACCATGGACACGCCGACTCCTTTCTGATTTCAGCCGGCTCGGGCGCGCTCACGCTCGGAACCCCCAACTCGCCAGGCGTGACGAAAGGGACGGCCAAAGACACGCTCATCGCTCAATTCAACGATATCGAGAGCGTACGCGAGGTCTTTGCCTCGAATAAGGATGAAGTGGCAGCAGTGATCGTCGAGCCCATCTGCGGGAACACGGGTTGCATCCCGCCGCAGAACGACTTTCTCAAGGACCTGCGCGAGCTCTGCACGGCCGAGGGTGCTGCTCTGATTCTCGACGAGGTCATGACGGGCTTCCGGGTCTCTCGCGGCGGCGCCGCCGAAATCTACGGCGTCGAGCCCGACCTCTACTGCTTTGGCAAGGTGCTGGGCGGTGGATTTCCGCTAGCCGCCTATGGTGGAACGGAAGAGTTCATGCGCCAGGTGGCACCTGATGGACCGGTCTATCAGGCAGGTACGCTCAGTGGGAACCCGGTGGCCGTCACAGCGGGCATCACGACCCTCGAGTTGCTAGACGACGCAGCCTACGAGAAACTCGAGCAACTCGGAGCTTATATGGAATCGGGCGTCCGCGACATCATCGAGAAGAACGACTATCCGCTCTCCCAACATCGCGTGGGTTCCATGATCGGACTCTTCTTTCACGAAGGTCCGATCGTGAACCACCAGGACGTCAAGCATTGCGACTTCGACCGATTCAATGCCTTCTTCCATCACGCGCTCGACGGCGGTGTCTATCTCGCGCCCAGTCAGTACGAGGCGGGCTTCATGTCGGTCGCCCACTCGGAACCGATCCTCGACCGCGTATTGAACACGGTTGAAAACGCCCTCGAAAAGACCTTCAGCTGAGAGTTCCCGTGGAATTGACCAACGAAAGCGAAAGACTGAAACGAATCATCGTGACGGGAGCTCGCGGAGCACTCGGCACCGAGGTGGTCGAGCAATTCGTCGAAGCAGGATGCACTGTAATCGGCGCCGATCTGGTGGTCGAGCATGATGAGATTCAGTCCGACCCGGACCATCATCGGCTTTACTGGGCCAAGCTCGACGCCACAAAATCCGCAGACGTGCGGCGCTTCTGCAGTGCCGTCGTCGACGAGTTTGGTGCCATCGATGGACTGGTCCACTGCGCCGGTGGATTTCGTTTCGCCCACGCCGATGCCATCGCCGATGAAGACGTCGAGTTCTTGATCGACGCGAACCTCCGCTCGACGATTCTGATGCTACGAGAGACGCTCAAAAGCATGAAGGAGGAGGGCTTTGGCCGTGTCGTCCTCGTGAGTTCGGCTTCGACCCTGCAGCCGGGTGGAGGCGTGAGTACATACGCAGCGACCAAGGCGGGCCTGAATGCTCTGGTCGAGTCGATCAGCAACGAAGTGAGGGAGCTGGACATCAACGTCAATGCGATCTTGCCCTCGGTGATCGACACCGATGCGAATCGCGATGATATGCCTGATGCAGACTTCGCAAAGTGGGTTGCCCCAACAGAGCTAGCCAGCATCATCTTTGCCCTCTCTCAACCGTTGATGAAATCGGTGCGAGGTGCCCTACTTCCCGTCACCGGGGGCATGTGATTCGAGTGCCGCCTCACACGCTGCAACCACCTTGTCGGCGAGTATCACCCCTTTGAAGAATACGAGGCGTGCGCTGACGTGGTCGAACTTCCCCTTGTCCGAACGCAGCCGCTCGGCGACCACGAGAACCGCCGGAACGTCGAGTTCATCGAGGAGGTCGAGGCGGCGCTCGAGATACGATCGCCGCCAGAATCCCACGATTTCGATGTAAACCTCCCGGCCCTCTGGCGACTCCACCACATAGTCGGTGACGAGTACTTCACCGCGGTCGAGCTCGTGTACGCGGCCTTCACGGCGCAGGCCCCAGTCTTCGACGGTCTCGGCAAAACGTTTCTCAAAATACCGCTCCTCTTCGGCGATCCACTGACCGCGAGCGCGGTAGTGCGAAACGAGGCCATCCTCGGGCGAAAGTTCGAAATCGAATACGCGTCCCTTCTCCCATTCGATCTCAGCGTGCATCTTCCAATCTCTGGAAAGCACCAGTGCCGGTAGGAACTTGGCCATATTCAGGCCGTATTTGCGGCTCTTTCCAAAGAGACTAAGCGGTCCATCCACAAAGAGAGAATAGCCATCCTCCGTGGCTTCGATCCGGTGCATCAGGCGATTGAATTTCAGCGCCTGGAAGAGATATCGCAGCTTGTTCGGGCTCTTCTCGCCGAGCCGAATCGTCATCGAAGTTGCGCGATAGAGAACGGCCTGCGCAAGAGCGAGATTGTATCGATGCAGCAACGCCTCTGGCTCGAGTGCGTCGAATTCGACGAGACGCTGACGGTCCTCAAGGTCAGCGTAGAGCGTGGCCTCCAATGCCTCTGCATCGACCTCGAGCTCGCTCGCAGCCGCGGCGAGTATCGCCCGACGTTCTTCTGCGTTGCGCGGCGTGTTATGCGCCGAGCGCTCGAAGATCGCACGACGGATGTCGACGGGCTCAGCAGGAGCCACGGTCTCGAATTCGGATCGATCGTAGAGAAGTTTGGCAAGGCCACGCCAGACGAGGAAATCCGTTCCAAAACCAATCAATCCGTCGACCGCGTCGTCGATCTGGCCTCTCGGTCCGTCGCGACCTGCCTCGAACGCCTCGATCAAAGCCGTCGCCTGCTCGATGGCGGCTTTCGACGTCGCGTCGACCCAGCGAGGCGTCAGAACCCCCTTTCGCTTTCGAACGCGCAGCAGATCAGCGGTAAGCATCGTGCTCTCTCCTCCGTTCGCTCACAAAGGTCTCGACGCTGTCCTCGGTCACCAGCTCATAGAGTCGCGCTCTTCGACCTTCTTTGCGTCGCAGGATACGGCCGAGTCGCTGCACGTGTTCCCGAACCGAGCCAGTCCCCGAGAGGACGATCGCAACATTGGCCTCGGGCACGTCGACCCCTTCGTTCAGAACCTTGCTGGTGACCACCGCCGAATAGATGCCTTCGCGGAATCGCTCGAGAATCTCGCCACGTTCTTTCAGCGGTGTCTGATGGGTAATCGACGGGACGAGCAGTCGCTCGCTGATGCGGTAGACCGAGTCATTATCGTTGGTAAATACGATCACCCTGTCTTCAGCATGCTCTACGAGGAGTTCGGCGACTCGGTCGATCTTGGCGACATGCGCCAGCGCCGTTCGCTTCTGGTTGTGATAGGCCTGCAGGGCGCGTCTTCCCTCTTCCGACCGACTCGTGGCCCCGAGAAAATTTCGCCAGCCATGGCGTCCGCCCATCCGTACGCCCTTGGAATCGACAAATCCCCGGTAGATGGCGCGCTCGGAGGCATAAAACGCAGCATCCTCCTCTCGCATGGCGACCGTGATCGTCTCGACATCGTAGTCGGCGAGGACATCCCCCGAGAGATCTTTGATGGTTCGAATGAATATGCGCGGACCGATGAGTTCGTCGATGTCTTCATGCCTACCATCGGCGCGCTCGTAGGTCGCCGTGAGCCCCAGTCTGAATGGCGCGATGCAGGACTCGGCCGCCTGCCGGTAAATATCTCCAGGCAGGTGATGAACCTCATCGAAGACCAGTAACCCGAATCTTCCGCCGAGTCGATCCATGTGGATCGCGGCTGAATCGTAGGTCGACACTGTGAGATCCAGCACCTCGTGTTCGCCGCCGCCCATGATTCCGACCTCGGTTCCAAACGCGTCGGCGAGCTGTCTCGACCATTGGTCAACGAGGTCGAGGGTCGGGACGACGACGAGTGTCGAACGTCCGGTCGCCTCGATGCAAAGCTCGGCTACGTAACTCTTTCCCGAGCCTGTCGGAAGCTCGACACTGCCTCGTTTCGCCGCGGATATCCACGCATCGAAAGCCCCTTGCTGATGCTCGTAGGGCTCGCGATCCGCTCGCCCGAGATTCCAATTCAGGTCGTTGTAGGCGCGTGCGGCGTCGACGAGAGGTCGCCCGCGCCTCACGATATCACTGACCAGATGACGGTAGTGAGTCGCCGGCGCCCGGTAGCGCTCGATACGCTCATCCCACTTCGCCCCCAGTGGCGGGCGACCCTCGGGCTCAAATCCCTCGACGACGAGGCTTCCTTCTTCGAACGAAATGCGCACAGAATCAGGCGGTGCCTGAGCTGCATCTTCGCCGCGAAAATAAAGGTCGTTCTTTGCCATGCCTGCGTGCTTGCGGTATAAAAAGT
This sequence comes from uncultured Bradymonadales bacterium, assembly GCA_964346045.1. Lineage (GTDB taxonomy): Bacteria > Myxococcota_A > Bradymonadia > Bradymonadales > Bradymonadaceae > CAYFTY01. The sequence goes on from CAYFTY010000475.1 coordinate 4,254, forward strand.
AAACGGGTGAGAAGCCGAAACATGCCGAAAAAGAGTTCAGCAGACCTTCACACTACACGTCAAATGACGATG